>DUJI01000282.1 GCA_013329855.1 Thermoplasmata archaeon
GGGCTTCCTCGGTCACGAGGCGTGGGCATGCGGGATTCCCGTATAAAACTCGCCCGCGGACGAGGCTTACATGCTCTCCGGGGCCGCGAGGACGTCGTAGTGCGTGACCCGGGGTTCGAATTCGAGCAGGAAGTCCCGGTCCTTGGGGAAGTACCGGGCCTGCTCGATCTCGCTGCCGGCGAAGGCGCGAATGGAGTCGTAGGAGTCCCAGAGGGAGATGAGGAGGAAATCCGCACGGTCTCCCGTGACGCGGCGAAGAACGAAGACCCCGAGGTTTCCCTTCGTCCTCCGGTACTTCTTCACGCCGCTCTCTTCCAGGTAGTCGTAGTAGGCGTCGGCCTTGGAGGCGGGGGTCACGCCGTGCCAGGTCCTTGCGATCATGTCCATCTCCAGGCGTCCTCAACCCGCGCGGGACGATAAGGGTAGAGCCGTCGTCCGCCGGTTACCGCGGACCTGCCTGCAACAGGGGCGGGTGCGTGACCCAAGGACACACCTTATGTACGCACCGCCGCTTCCCTCGATGGGTAGCGCGTGGAGAGGCCGTGGCATCGACACTGGCCCACCGGTGTGCCGAGGATGATCGACTATCCCCACATCCCCGTGGAGCGGATGCTGCGGCAGACTGCAGACGCGCACGGCGACACCGTGGCGACGGTCTTCTACGGCGCCAGGCTCACGTACCGCGAGATCGACGACGCCGCGGACCGGTTTGCGGCGGGCCTGCGGCGGCTCGGCGTGAACGCGGGAGACCGCGTCGGACTCATCATCCCCAACTCGCCCGCCTTCATCATCGCCTTCTTCGGGATCCAGCGCGTGGGGGACATCGTCGTCCAGACGAACCCGCTCTACACGGCGAGGGAGCTCGCGAGCCAGTACGCGGATGCGGGGGCCACCGTCGTGGTCTGCCTCGACCTCTTCCTGCCCAACGTGCTCGCCGCGAAGCCCGACACCTCCCTACGCGACGTGATCGTCGCCGACCTGAAGGACTTCCTGCCCGCTCCGCTCTCCACGCTGTATCCCATCCGGCGGAGGAGCGACCTGAGGAAGGCGGGCCACTGGCCGCTGGACATCCCCGCGGAGCCCTGGGTGCACCGCTTCCGTGACATGCTGAAGACCCCCGCCGAGCGGGGTGCGGAGCCGCCGTCCGCGGACCCGGACGACGTGGCGGTCCTCCAGTACACGGGAGGGACGACGGGTACGCCCAAGGGGGCCATGCTGACCCACCGCAGCCTGATCGCGAACGCGGTCCAGTGCGCGAGCTGGGTGCCGGGGACGCAGGCCGCGCAGGAGAAGACGCTAATCGCAATCCCCCTCTTCCATATCTACGGGCTCATGGCGGGACTCATGGTCTCCCTGCGGCTCGCAGCGACCATGCTCCTCGTCCCGGACCCCAGGGACCTCAAGCACCTCCTGAAGGTCATCGACCGATGGCATCCAACCCTGTTCCCTGCGGTCCCCACGTTGTACGTGGCCCTCATGAACCATCCGCGGCTCCGCCGGGTGGACATGCGGGGGATCCGGGCGTGCCTCTCCGGCGCCGCGCCCCTGCCCATCGAGGTGCGGCGGCGGTGGGAGTCCCTCACCGGGGGGCGGCTCGTCGAGGGCTACGGCCTCACGGAGGCGTCCACCGTGGTGTCCGCGAACCCGCTCACGAAGGACGGCCTGGTCAAGGAGGGCGTGGGGATTCCGTTCCCCGACACGGACGTGCGGATCGTGGACCTCGAGACGGGCACGCATGACATGCCCATGGGGGAGGCGGGTGAGCTGATCGTCCGCGGCCCGCAGGTGATGCGAGGGTACTGGAACCGGCCCGAGGAGACCGCGGCCACGCTCCGGGACGGGTGGCTCCACACGGGCGACATCGCGAGGATGGACGAGGACGGGTACCTGTACATCGTGGAGCGGAAGAAGGACATGATCATCGCCTCCGGCTTCAACGTGTACCCGCGCGAGGTGGAGGAGGTGCTCTACCAGCATCCCGCGGTCCTCGAAGCTGCCGTGATTGGCGTGCCCGACCCCTACCGCGGGGAGACCGTGAAGGCGTTCGTCGCGCTCAAGCCCGGGGCCACGGCGACGGACCAGGAGATCATCGCGTTCTGCCGCGAGCGCTTGGCCGCGTTCCGCGTGCCCCGCCAGGTCGAGTTCCGGGAGGAGCTTCCGAAGAGCGCGATCGGGAAGGTCCTCCGCCGCGCGCTGCGGGACGAGGAACGGGCGAAGCGGCAGGCCGTGATCCCGGCCGCCCGTCCCTGAGAACCTTTCGGAACGCCGAACTCCAATAGCTATATCTCCGCCCACCGCGGTTGCGGCAATCATGCCCACGGGGGGCCAGCTCGTCGGGGAGGCGTTGGCCAAGGAAGGCGTCCGCGTGGTCTTCACGCTCTGCGGGGGCCACATCCTACCCATCTACGAGGGTTGCCTGGACCACGACATCCGCGTGATCGACGTCCGGCACGAGCAGACCGCGGCCTTCGCCGCGGACGGCTGGGCCCGCGTGACCGGCGACGTCGGTGTCGCGGCGGTCACCGCCGGCCCCGGCGTCTGCAACTCCCTCACGGCCATCGTGAACGCGAGGAACAGCGACTCGCCCGTCGTCGTGCTCGGCGGCCAAGCGGAGACGGGGCGGCACGACCAAGGAGGCCTCCAGGAGACGCCGCACGTCCGGATCCTCGAGCCCGTCACGAAGTGGGCCCAATCCTGCGCCCAGGCGAAGCGGCTCCCCGAGTTCGTCTCGGACGCGTTCCGCCATGCGTCCACGCCCCGGACGGGACCCGCGTTCCTGGAGATCCCGTGGGACGTCCTCTTTGACGAGGTCGCCGCGGAGGGCGTGGACTGGAAGGCGGCGAGCCGGTCCCGCACGCCCGTGTGGGCCCACCCGGACGAGGTCCGCCGCGCGGCGGAGATCCTGGCGGCCGCGGAGCGCCCCGCGGTCATCGCGGGGACCTCTCTTCGATGGAGCACGGACCCTGCAGGACTGCGCGCGCTTGCGGACATCCTCCATGCCCCCGTATATCTCAACTCCTTGGCGCGCGGGGCCCTGCCCCCCGACCATCCCTACTTCCTCGCGCTCTCGCGACGCAAGGCCCTCGAGGACGCGGATGTGGTCCTCGACCTCGGCGCGCCCTTCGACTTCCGTCTGGGCTACGGGCAGGCCCCGGCGATCGCAGCGGACGCGCGCGTCATCATGGCGGACGTCGCAGGCGATACGATCGGCCACAACCGCGCCGTGGACGTCGGCCTCGTCGGGGACGTCGGGATCATCGCGCGACAGCTGGCGGCCTCCCTCAAGGGGTTGCCCGTGCGCGAGCCCATGGCCTGGCTCGACCGGTTGCGCTCCATCGAGTCCGCGAAGCGGGCGAAGCTGGATTCCGAGGCGGGGTCCGATCTCCGACCCGTCCATGCGCTCCGCCTCGCGAGGGAGATCGACCGGTTCGCCGGGGACGACACGATCATCGTGGGCGACGGCGGGAACATCGTGGCGGGCGGCTCCAAGATCATCCGAGCGCCATGGCCGGGGAGTTGGCTCGACCCGGGACGGTTCGGCTGCCTGGGCATGGGCCTTCCGTTCGCCCTCGCCGCCAAGCTGGCCCGGCCGGAGAAGCGCGTGCTCGCGTTCCTCGGGGACGGGGCGTTCGGCATCTCGGGGATGGAGGTGGACACGCTCGTGCGCCACGGCGTCCCCGTGGTCGCGGTGATCGGGAACGATGGCGCGTGGGCGCAGATCCGCGGACCCCAGATCGGCCTGTACGGCGAGACCCACGCCGTGGCGACGCGCCTGGGCGAGGCCACCCGCTACGATGAGATGGCCAAGGCCCTCGGCGGCCACGGCGAGTTCGTGGACGACCCCGGCGACATCGGCTCCGCCATCGACCGCGCCTTCGTGAGCGGCAAGCCCGCCGTGGTCAACGTCCTCGTCGACCCGGCCTCCAACGTGGGCACAGGCTCCTACGTCATGTGACGAGCCCGGGAGCCTTCCCCTGCGGCTGCAATCAGCCGCGAAACCCGGACGGCAACCGTTAAATCTCCGCCGATGCCACCCCTGTGCGTCGACCGGGACCATGGGCGACCTCGACGTGATGAAGGCGAAGCTCTGCCTCGCGGGCGCGAGCGCCGTGGGGAAGTCCAGCCTCATCCGGCGCTACGTCGTGAACGAATTCGACGACCACTACACGGCCACGGTCGGCACGAGGGTTTCCAAGAAGCAGGTCAGCGTCCCCGTGAAGGGCGAGGAGCCCGTCATGGTGAACCTCATGGTTTGGGACATCATGGGCCAGATGGGGTTCCGCGAGCTCCTCCAGGAACAGTACTTCCAAGGGGCCCAAGGGATCCTCGCGGTCGCGGACATCACGCGGCCCGAGACTCTGGACGACCTGTACGTCTGGATCGACCAGATTGACCGCATCGCGGGCGCAATCCCCATCGTCCTCGCGGTGAACAAGGTCGACCTGCCCAAGGAGACACACCTCCCCGAGGCGGACCTTCGCAAGTTCGCCCACGCCTTCGACTGCGAAATCGTGCGGACGTCCGCGAAGACGGGCGAGAACGTGGANNCCCTTCGCCGCGGCGATGGCCATGTTCTCCGTCGGGATGGTCTTCGCAGGACGCGCCGTGGACCGCTATGGGCCGCGGAGGGTCGCCGTCGCCGGCGTCACCGTGTTCGCGGCGGGCTACATGGCCTGCTCCCTCTTCGACCGCTCTCCCTGGCCCATCCCCACGCTCACCCTTCTCTACGGCGGCCTCGTCGGGCTGGGCACGGGCTTCGGGTACAACCCCACGATTACGACCGCGGTCCGGTGGTTCCCCGTGCGGAAGGGTCTCGCCTCGGGAATCGTCGTCATGGGCGTGGGCCTCTCGCCCGTGGTCACTGCGCCGCTCGCGGGGTACCTCATCTTCCGGTACGACGTGCCGACCACGTTCCTGCTCCT
>DUJI01000001.1 GCA_013329855.1 Thermoplasmata archaeon
AGGTCCTCCTGGACGCGGGCGTGCACGTGTACGAGTCCACGGAGGCCATCGGCCTGAAGGACCACACGGTGACGACCCACCTCGGCCGCGTGACGGCGGACCGCATCATCTTCACCGCGGACAAGCTGGATCGCAACCTGACGGACCACTACTGGAACTACTACTACGCGCAGACGTTCCTCGCGATCAGCGAGCCGCTCCAGCCCGACGAGATGCGGGCCATGTTCCCCGTGGAGCCGTTCATGTGCTGGGACTCCCACTTCATCTACGCCTACTGGCGGCTCACCGGGGACAACCGGATCCTCCTGGGCGGGGGCAGCCTCTGGACCACGTACGCGAAGAACGACACGTGGACGGCCCGGATCATCGACCGCGTCCTCCGCCGGTTCCGGGACCACTGGCCCTCCGTGAGCCACGTCCACTTCCGCCAGTTCTGGATGGGACGGATCGACATGACCCGGGACCTCATGCCCACCGTGCTCCGGGAGCCGAAGACGCCGTGGGTCCACTACGTCCTGGGGTGCGTCGGCCTTCCGTGGGCCACGTTCTGCGGCGACTTCGCCGCCCGTCACGTCCTGGACGAGGAGCAGCAGGACGACCAGCGCTTCTACCGGTACTTCAGCATCGACCGCGGCTTCGCGATTCCCCTCTGGGCCGAGAAGCTCCTGGGGAAGCGCATCTCCTTCGTCGTGAACCAGGCCTACGCGAAGTACCGCCAGGTCGACAAGGACCGGCTCATGGAGGAGAAGCCCGGCGAGTTCTAGGGGTCTCCCCACGCGCGCCACGCGGCGCGCGCCACGCGGGCGATGGCTCCCGCCGCTTCTTTCTCCTGCCGCGGCGTCAGGTCGCGCGTGAGGCAGACGGCGACGAACGGCGACCGCGTCCGCGGGAAGATGATGCCCGCGTCGTTGACGACTCCCGTGATGCCGCCGGTCTTGCTCGCGACCCTCGTCCAGGGAGGCAGCCCGACGGCGAGNNGTCTTCCGGGCTCCCGTGGTTGTCCGTCGCCTCCTCCCAGAGCCGCCAGGACCGTCCCCGCATCCGACCGGAGGTGTCCCATTCGCGGAGCCGGGTCTTCATGGCCGCGAGGGGCACGCGCCTCCGGCGGCGCCACAACCACTCCATCTCCGACGACCATCCATCGTGGTCCATCGCGTTCCACTGCCTTCGAAGCGCGACCGGATTGGAGTCGCGGAACCGCGGGCTGAAGCCGAGGAGCAGGAGGAACCACTCGCGGTTCGGGCAAAAGACGTCCAGGGACGGGAGGCCCAAGGCGGCCATCCGCGGGTTCACGCTGCGGATCCCCAGCATCTTGAACAGGATGTCCGTGGCCGTGTTGTCGCTCACGATGATCATGAGCTCCGCGAGATCGCGCACGGTGGGGGACAGCCCGGAATCGAGGAACTCCAGGATCTCTCCGCCGGGGCTGAGGTCCTCGGGATGAACAGTCCGCCGCGAGTCGAGGCGCACGGCTCCCTCGTCCACGCGATGGAAGAGCTCGGTCAGGACGCCGAGCTTGAAGACGGAGGCCAGAGGGAACGCCTTGTCGGCCTGGACGCAGATGTCGGGTCCGTCCGGGAGGCGGGCGAGGAACACCCCCATCTTGCCTCCGAGCCGCCGCGACTCGCGCGCCACGCTCGCGCGGAGGGCATCCTCCCGGGCCATGTGGAGGAGAGCGCATGTGCCCGCTTAAGGTCTCCCTGAAGGAAACGGATCGCGAGCCCGATGCCGCCCGGGCACCCTCGCGTGGCGGAACCTATTTAAGAAGCCCTTGGTTACGGCGCGCCGTCATCCCATGAAACGCAGCTCGCGCGCATGGAAGAAACGCGGCAAGATGCGCTGGAAGTGGCGCAAGAAGCGCATGCGCCGCCGCAAGCGCGAGCAGAAGATGCGTCAGCGCTGAGACGTTCCCCGGCCCCTCTGGATCCCCGGTGGCTCGTAGGACTGCGAGGAGGCCCTGGGCTCGCACGGAAAGATAGATGTAGGGCCGGAAACTTCCGCGGCCCTGCATCGAACCCATGGGGACGTAGTTTAGCCTGGTAGAATTACGGGCTCCAGTCATGGGCGTGATTGCGAACGGGTTTGCTGATCCGGTGATGACTGACTGGAGCGCGGACCCATGATTCGCAAACAACGGGCGTGGGTCGCTCCCCGCCCGGGAGAAACCCGTCGATCAGGGTTCAAATCCCTGCGTCCCCACCTCCCCCCTGGGCAAAGGCTCCCAGGCGGCTGAAGGGACTCCGACCCTTGGGCGCACCGATGCACGCGCCCGACCCTGCGGTCTGACGGTCCCTCGGATCTACGGGCCTCTCGAGGGCCATTCGGGCATCGGCCGACCGTCCAAGAGCGCCTCCAGGCGGTCGAAGAATCCCTTGAGTCCCGACGTGAACGGGAGCGTCGTGCGCTTCGGGAGTCCGCGGAGCGTGAGGACGAGCAGCGTCCCGTTCTCCTGTGGGGCGAGCTCCCACCGGAGCACCGTCTGCGTCCCGCCGGGCAGGCTTCCGCCGGACGCCACATTATACTCGTACTCGAGAAGGCGGGGCGGATCCCAGGCCAGGACGCGCCCCGTCCCGTGCGTGCGGTAGGGACCCGTGACCATGTCCACCGTCCCTCCGACCCGCCCCTCAATCGTGGCCGACGTCAGGAACCACTCCCGGACTTGCACGGGGTCGGTGGTCGCTCTCCATACCACGGAGGGCGGATGGTTGAGGAACCGACGTAAGACCAACGTCACGTGGTCCCCGTGATCCTCGACCGAGGCCGGTTCGGCCGAACGCGGGGACCAACCTCCCCGCCGGACACGCGGCGAGCTCGGAGCCCGGGAAGGCCGCGCACAGCCCGTAGGCGACCGAGGGGCCCGGATGACCGGAACGCGGGCGACCTGCGTCCGGGATCGAACCTCGGACACGGGCCGCGAGCCCCTCTACTTCAGCGTGCCGACGACCTTCTCAACCGCGGCGAGGATTTCGCCTGACCTCGCGACCCTCGTCAGGTTCGTGATGTCGTTGTAGATTGGCCGGTCCTCTTCCAGCTTCTGGACGTGCTTTCGGATGACCTCGTACGCCGCCTGGCATCCCAGGGACGGCTTCGCGGGCGTTCGGAATTCAAAGGCCTGGGCCGCGGCCATGAGCTCGATGGCCACGACGGTCCACGAGTTCTCCAGGATCTGCCTCGCCTTGATCGCCGTGGTCATCCCCATGGAGACGAAGTCCTCCTGATCGGCCGCGGCAGGGATGGAGAGCGTGGCCGCGGGCGCCGCGAGGATCCGGTTCTCCGCGAGCAACGCTCCGGCCGTGTACTGAGACAGCATGAGTCCGGAGTACATCCCGGCGCCCTTGGTCAGGAACGCGGGGAGGCCTGCGGAGAGGTGGTTGTTCATCAGGCGGTTCGTGCGCCGCTCGGAGAGGACGCCCACTGTGGTCACCGCGGTCCCGAGCATCTCGAGGGCGAAGGCCATGGGCGTGCCCTGGAAGTTGGCCCCCGTGAGGACGAGCTCCTCGTCCGGGAAGAACGTGGGGTTGTCCGCCGCGTGGTTCAGCTCGATCTCGAGCATGTACCGCGTCCAAGCGAGCGCGTCCTTGGCAGCGCCGATGACCTGCGGACTCGACCGCAGCGAGTACGCGTCCTGCACCTTCTTCCCCGGCCGCTTGAGCAGCTCGGACCCCTCGGTGATCGTCCGGATGTTCTCCGCGCACTTCTGCGCACCGGGGTAGCCGCGCACCTCGTGGACGCGCGGGTCGAACGCCTTCATGTTCGCGTTGAGGGCCTCGAGGGTCATCGCGAGCGCGACCTCCTGGGTGCGAAGCCACCGCTCCGCGTCCACCAGCTCGATGCAGCCCGCGCCCGTGATCACGTTGGAGCCGTTGATCGCCGCGAGCCCGTCCCGCTCCCGGAAGGCGATGGGGGCGAGCCCCGCTGCCTTCAAGGCCTCCGCGCCCGGGAGGCGCTTCCCCTTGTAGAACGCCTCCCCCTCGCCCATGAGGACGAGGGCCATCTGGGCCATGGGGGCCAGGTCGCCGCATGCGCCGACGGACCCCTTCTGGCACATGACCGGGTTCACGCCGCGGTTCAGCATCTCCACCATGAGCTCCACGAGTTCGCGGCGTATCCCCGAGTGGCCCCAGCAATGGGTGTTCAGGCGGGAGAGCATGGCCGCGCGGGCGTCCTCCTGGGACATGGGCTCTCCGACGCCCGCGGCGTGGGAGTAGACCAGGTACCGTTGATACTTCCCCGCCTGCTCCGCATTGAGGACGACCTCGGAGAGCTCTCCGATCCCCGTGTTGACCCCGTACATGATCTCCTTGGCGGCGATCTTGCGCTCCAGGAGGGCACGGCACCGGTCGATCCGGTCCGCCGCGTCCTTGCTGATCGAGATGGGTTCCCCGCCCCGCGCCACCTTGACGAGTTCCTCGGCCTTGAGAGAGTGGCCGTCGAGTACCACGACCATGACCAAAACCTCCACCCTGCTGGGCTTTCCGTCGGCCATTGTGGAAGGCACCTAAGTACTTTCTCCGGGAGAGCATGGGCCCCACGGACCCGCGGCGGCCCGGAGGACAAGAGGGATCGACGGATTCGACTACTCGCCCCGGGGTCTCGCGCGGCCGCACGACCGGTGGTCGTGGCCGAGCACGTGGTCCAGCCGGCACATCATGCAGGTCAGCATCCCGCACTCCATGCATTCGGGCAGGGAGAGGAACGGATCCGCGGTCGGGAGTGGGACCCAGGGGTAGACGGGAGACCCGCAGCACTCGCAGACGTTCACGGTGAACCCGCGAGGGCGAGCCATCCCGTCCCCATCTGCCTCCGAGCCGATAACCGTTCCGACGCGGGAGCGCCGGGTCGTCTCCCCGGCCACGGCCGGCCTACGCAGCGGTCTCCCGAACCCGCCACCGGGAGACGATCCAGCT
>DUJI01000250.1 GCA_013329855.1 Thermoplasmata archaeon
CCGCCGCCGCTGATGCTCGTCTCCTTGCCCGAGGCGCGCTTCATCGCGTCGTTGAAGAAACCGCTGCGCTCCCGCGCCATGAAGACGTCCGTGAGGACGGCGGCGGGGTCGTTCCCCGAGAAGGCGCCCGCGTCCAAGGGGAACGTCGCGGCGACCAGCATGGCCTCCGTGACCTCGACGCCCTGCGTGCGCCAGAGCGCGCCCGTCTGGAACGTGTAGGGGATGTCCACGGCCCAGAACGGCAGGAGGATGTTCCCCTGCCCGGGGATCACCTTGAGGGAATCGGAGCCCTTCTGCGCGTTGCGGATGTCCTCCACGGTCCGGAGGACCTCCTCCGTGTGGGCGACGTCCTGGAACCGCGGCTTCACTACGGGATACGGCACGTCGCGGAGGTTGCCGAGGAGGCCGAGCAGACGTCCCATGGTGGTCAGGCCCGTGGCCGGAGTGCCACTGGGGTCCAGGGACACCGCGCGGACGAGCGAACCAGTCGCGCGGACCAAGGAGAGCTCCTTGTCGATGGCTTGGTTCATGATGGCCAGATCGAAATCCTGGGCGGCCTTGGCCTTCGCGGCCTCGAGGCCCGCGCGCGCCTTGTCCAGGGACGCCGGCGCGTCGTACAGCTTGAGGTTGACCACCGCGTCGAGGCCCGTGTTCAGGTCGCCCAAGGCGCGGAGGCGGTCCGCGAGGGCGGCGTACTTGGGGACGCCCTTCAGGGCGTCCGCCGCCGCGGCGAAGTTCTTGCCCATGAGGTAGTATCGCTCGGGCTTCGTGTCCGCGGCCAGGGCCGCGTTGTTCAGCAGGTACGCGTAGGCCGTGGCGAGGCCGCCGGTCTCCGCGATGGACGCCTTGCCCGCGTCGTCCATGGCGAGCGGGGCGACGGACGCGACCTTGGCCTGGAAGAGGAACGCGTTGGCCGGTGTGTTGGGCGCGGGGAGGCCCTTCTCCACCTGGAACGGGAGGACGCCGAGGGGGTGGGAGAGGAGGTTGAGGAAGTTGAACTTGTACTCCTGGTACTCCGTCGTCAGGCGCGGCTTGACGTAGTTCATGAAGACCGTGTACCGCGCGACGGGGTCGACGCTGCCCGAGGTCACGGCCTGCATCCCCAGCGGGATGGCCTGCTGGACCCAGGCGTTCACCTGGAGCATGATCTGGTCCAGGAACGCGCGGGCATCGACCACCCGCTGGGACGTGCCGCAGGACGGGCACTTGACGATGTCCTCCGCGCCGACGGCGGGGAGGGGCGCGGTGCACGCGCGGCAGCGCAGGGCGACGATCGACAGGGGCGAGGGAGCTTCGCCGGCCGGGGACGCCATCATTCTTCACCTCAGAGCATGTTCACGCGGTTCTTGATCGACTGGATCTGGTTCTTGAGATCTTGAATCTGAGGCTGGATCTTCGCGTCGAGCTCGTTCATGCGTTGCGTGGCGAGCGCGTCGGCGAGGTGGTGGACGGCGCCGTGGCAGCCCTTGCAGGCATAGACGTTGCCCGTCTGGGGATCGAAGGAGGGGAGCGGGCTGTCCTTGTCCGCGGCCTTGACAAGGTCCGTCCCGTCGCTGGGCATGGGGACGAAGTGGATGTTCTCGCCGGCCACCTCGCGGCCGCAGAACCAACACTTGGCGCTCTTGCCGTACTGGGCCACGTGGGCGGCAGCGGCATCCGCCTGGACCCCGTTGCCGGCCTGGGACCACCACAGGCGCGCGGTCTGGTAGTGCTCCGCGGCGGCCTTGGGGTCCGTGGCAATCATGGACTCAGCGAGGGCCTCTTCGGACTGGGCGGCAAGGGCGAGGGCTTGGCTTTCGCCCGTGATGGAGCCTTGCCGGAACAACTCGGGGAGGACGAGAACGTTGCTGCCGATGTCCGAGCGGATCGCCGTGGCGACCTGCCGGAGGGCTTGGGCTTTCTGCTGGTACTGGGCCGTGGAGGCGGGCTGGAGGGATGTCCACTCCATCACGCTGGCGAGGATCTCCGCCTCGTGGGCGAGGGCGTTGCCGGTGGATTCGCGGAGGCCGAGTTTTACGGGGCTGTCGCCGAGGGCGTGGAGGGCCTGGGCCGCGCCGCGGTACGCGTTGGGGTTCGACGGGTTCTGGGCCAGGCTCATGACCGCTGCATACGCGTACGCCTGGGTGGCCCCGTTTACGTCGCCCACCTTCTGGAACTTCCGGACGGCGTCGTTGTACTTGTTCAGGGCGCTGGCGAAGTCGCCACGCATGAGGTAGTCGTTGGCCTGGTCGAAGACGTCGGAAGCGGACTTGAGAAGGGGCACGCTCGCGCCTCTTGGTCGAACCGACCTGACGGGGCGGGCTTAAGGATTGGGGCGTGGTTCTCCGAGTCGTCACTAGAACCGCGAACCTCCGCGGGTGTGGCCGGGCCCGGAGAGCGGAAGGGTCCGCTCACGGCTTCGGGGCCGCATCCGGCTTCTTGGGGGTCGGCATCGCCGGCACCTCACCGGGTGCGGTCTCCTTGGCGAACTCCTTGTCCTCCCACATGTCGTAGGCGATGGCAACCGCGGCGGCTTGGGTGATGATCGCGAAGGCGTTCACCACGTGGATGAAGAGGATGAGACCCCAGACGGTGACGCCGAACAGAATCGTCCAGTCCACCCCGACATCAAAGAACAGGAGGAACCCGAGGACGCCCATCACGACGGACAGTTGGAGCGTGGACTTGGCGATGCGCTTCACCCGCGCGGGCACCGCGGTCGCCCGCAGGCCATTGAAATCGTAGAACGCGAGACCGACGATGACGAACCCCAGGGCGATGTGCACGAACTCGGTCCAGGCCGGGGCGTTGGGCGTCATCGCCAGGAGGAATTCCAGGAACACGACCCAGATCATGGCGTACAGCGCCTGCCACAGCTTCGTGCAATCCCCTCGGTCACCTCATGGACGGTCCAGGGGCGTAAAGGTTGTGCCCAAGGACTTGAAGTGCAGTCCCATGGACATCGAAAAGCGCGGGTTATGGCCAGGGGAGAGGCACGAAACGATCTTGGGTCCTGGCGATCCTTCGTCTACTTGGTCGGCAGGTTGGGCAGGATGATGAACGTCCCCACCCCGTGTCCGACCAGGCGTCCCTCACCGTCCTCGAGTTGCATCTCCGCGACGACCTGTCGCTTGCCGACCTTCACGAGACTCCCCACGGAACGGAGGGAGGCGCGCTGGACCGGCTGGAGCAAGTGGACCGTGAACTCGGACGTGGCGGCCCAGCACGACCGGTCCGTCGTCGCGGCCGCCGTGAACCACCCGGCCGTGTCCAGCATCGTCGCGTACACGCCGCCGTGGACGCCGCCCAGGGCGTGATCGAGCTTCGGGTTGTAGGGAAGGTCGACGACCGCGCCGCCTTCCTCGTTGTACGACAGGTGCATCCCGAAGAACCGGGCGATCGGCGCCCGCTCTTCGAAGAGTCGAATCAGCTCGGCGGTCCGCTTGGCCGTGGCCATGCTCTCCCCGTCACCGCCCCCGGATGGCCTGGTCATCTTTCAAGTTCGCGGTCTGCCGCGGCTTCGGAAAAGAGGAAAGGGCCCGCTCAGGACGAGCGGGCGAGGGAGCTCAGCTCGACTGGATGGAGCCGATCACGGGCGTGAACACGTAGCCCATGGCGGTCCACACAATCGAGTGGCTCAGGTTGACGTCCAGCGTGAGGCTGGCCGTCTGGCCCGTCGCGACGGTGAACGGGTCGTCCGTCCTCAGGTCCCCCGAGGGGACCGTGAAGGCGTACGTCTTCCCGGTCGACGTCACGCCCCAGGCCTTCTCGACGACGATCCGCAGCTGGGTGTACTGCCCCGCGGGCAACTGCGCCGACCCCAGGAGGGCCGCCGTGGTCTGGACCGACATCAGGTCGACCGTGTTGCTCACGTTGATGTCGTGCCACCCGCTGTTGTTCGAATCGTTCGCCTGCATGGCCTGGACGACCGTGAACGTCACGTACACGTGGCTCCAGGTCACGTTGGCCACGGTGGCGTTTCCCGCCGTCTCGTTCCCCGTGGTCGCGTTGGCTGGAGGCGTGTCCGTCACGAACACGTTCAGCGTGCCCACGCCGCTCGCGC
>DUJI01000056.1 GCA_013329855.1 Thermoplasmata archaeon
GCACTTGTCGTTCATGCAGAAGTCCGCCACCTCGCCCCGGGCGTCGATCCGGATGGCCTTCGTGTCCTGGCCTCCCATGTCGAGGACCGTGCGCGTCTGCGGGAAGAGGAAGTGGGCGCCCTTCGCGTGGCAGGCGATCTCCGTGATCTGCGCCTTGCCGAACGTGATCTTGTACCGGCCGTAGCCCGTGCCGACCGCGAAGGCCACGTCCCCTTCGCCCACGCCGGCCTTCTCCAGCACGTCGGCGTAGACTTTCTTCGCCGCGGCCAGGATGTTCACGCCAGTCATGTCGATCGCGGTCGCGACGAGCTTCTGGTCGCCGTCGAGCAGCGCAGCCTTCGTGTACGTCGACCCCGCGTCGACGCCGGCGAACAGCGGGCCGGAGGCGGCCATGGCCTCAGGACCTCCCCCGCACGGAGAGCGTCTCGAAGAACGCGTCCACGCGGTTCCTCGTCTGGGCCTCGCTGAAGTACCGCGGGTCCACGTGGTCCGACTCGATGAGCAAGGTGGGGATGTCGCACTCTTTCGCGAGGTATTCGCGGATGTCCCCCTGGCCCATGGAGAAGGAGCGGCAGCTCTTGATCGAGTGGATGACGACGCCGTCCGCCGCGTAGTCCCGAACGTACCGCTCCAGGAGATGGGTCCGCATGGGCATGTTCCAGTTGCAGTACGCGTGGATCATGTACTCCGCGAGGGACTCCATCGGCCGCGCCGGGTCGAGGTGGAACGAGCCCGTGTCCACCATCCCCGCGACCTTCGGGTACGTGGATGCGACGCCCCGCGCGTTGTGCTCGCGGAACAGGTTCCAGAAGCGCCTGAAGAAGGGATAGTTGGGCACCCCTTCGAACACGAAGGTGGAGCTCTCCCCCGGCTCCAGGGTGAACTGCGCGTGGACCTCGGGGCCGGCCTTCCGCAGGGGGACTCGGGTGAGGAGGGCCATCGTCTGCTTGGGCGAACGGAACACGGCACCCTGCTTGTGGAGGACCACCTTGTGGGCCGCGCGCGCGTAGTCGAACGCGGGGAGGCAGGAGAGCCGGAAGGCCATCGCGCCGCGGACCGAGGTGACCCTCCGGATGATCCGATGCCGCTCCACCTCGTGGTCCGTCGCGATGGGCATGAAGTCCTGGACCTCACCGACTCCCTTGTCGCTCAGGAACCGCGTGATCAGGACGTTCGTGTCCGGGAAGTACAGCTGCTTCCGCGTGGTCTGCGCGGCTCCCTCGATGTGGAAGTGTCCCCCCTTCTCGTGGTCGAGGATGGCCGCGAAGACGCTCGGCGCGTCGAACGCGGGGTAGCAGAACCAGTCGATCGATCCGTCCATGCCCACGAGGGCCGCGGTGTGGCAGTCGCCGATGATGCCGTAGCTGTGCAAGTCCTTGTAGGCCTGTCGCATCGAGTCGCCTCCCTCGGGTGAGCGGCGAAACGCTTCCGGAAGCGTATGCGGTCCGCACCAAGAAGATTGCGTCGTCCGGCGAGGGCAGGGTTTTTGTGCTCTTCTTGCGTGAGGTAGGAGGAACGAGGGAGCGAACCATGTCCACGAACCTGCCGAGACGCCTGGAGGGGAAGAACGTGCTCATCACGGGAGCGGGCACCGGCATCGGCGAGGCGATCGCGATCCGCTTCGCGGAGGAGGGTGCGAACGTCGCGATCAACTACTTCCATAGCGGGACGGGAGCCCAAGAGACCGAGGCGCGCATCGAGGCGGCGCGGAAGGTGCTCAAGGAGCAGGGAGGCCACGACCTCCTGATCCAGGCGAACGTGTCCGACGAGGAGGATGTGAAGCGGATGTTCGCCACGGTCCTCCGGAGCTGGGCCCGGCTTGACATCCTCGTGAACAACGCGGGGATTCAGAAGGCCGTTCCGAGTCAGGAGCTGACCCTGGAGGACTTCAACCGGGTCCTCGACGTGGACCTCCGAGGAACGTTCCTCTGCTCCCGCGAGGCGATTCGGCACTACCTGTCGCGTCCGGGCGGAGGCGTCATCGTCAACGACTCCAGCGTCCACGAGCGGATTCCGAAGCCCCTCTACCTCTCCTATGCGGTCAGCAAGGGTGGCATTGAGCGGCTGACGAAGACCCTGGCCCTCGAGTTCGCGGGTCGGGGCATCCGGGTGAACGCTGTCGGCCCGGGGGCGATCATCACGCCGATCAACCGGGCGTGGATTAACGACCCGAAGAAGAAGGCCGAGGTGGAGGGTCACATCCCCATGGGCCGCGCCGGGACCCCGGAGGAGATGGCCGCCGTGTTCGCCTTCCTGGCCTCCGACGATGCGTCGTACGTGACGGGCCAGACGCTCTTCGCGGACGGCGGCCTCACGCTGTACCCGGAGTTCCGCACGGCGTGGTCGAGCGGACCCTGACGCGGCGCCGGTTCAGCGAGGCGGCGCGAAGGTCCGCCGGAAGTAGCCTCCGTCCGCCGCCGAGGTGGCCAGCTCCGAGTACACGGACAGGATCCCCGGGGGCACGTCCCACTCCATCGGCTTCCATTTCTGGAGCCGCTGCTTCAGGATCCCGGTGGCGCGTTCGACGCCGACCTCCTTGCCGTCCACGCCGACGACGTTGAGGGCGCGGCGGGGGATGTCGATCTCGATGAGATCGTCCTCCTC
>DUJI01000300.1 GCA_013329855.1 Thermoplasmata archaeon
CCGCGGCGGAACTCCCCCATCGCGCGGCCCGTGCTGCGCGCCAGCTCGGGCAGCTTGCTGGGCCCGAACAGGAAGAGCACCGCGAGGATGACCAGGATGATGATCCATTCCATCCCTTCGATCTGGGCCGTGATGTTCAGCAGGTCGCCGAGGCTCATGGTTCGCTTCCCCTCCTCCCCGCTTGGGGAGGACGGTCCCCACCTCCCCCCTTGGGTTAAGTAGATTTCGTACCACCGAACACGTATTCTGCGAGTCTCCCTATGTGGCCCCTTCGTTGAGCCACGCCTGGAACGCGTGGAACCGCGTGGGCCGGCCGAGGAACGCGCGGACCATGTCGGCCGCTGGCCGCACGCTCGCGGCCTCCAGGACGTTCCTGCGGTACCGGCGAGCCAGCCGAAGGTCCCTGATGGACTTCTCCTGGGCGAACCGGCTGAACAGGTCCTTCGCGATGACGAGGGACCAGAGGTACGTGTAGTACACCGCGGAGTAGCCGTTCAGATGGCCGAAGTTGCACTGGAAGTGGGTGCCGTCGTACCACGGGACGGGGTAGTAACGCTCGTTGAGCTCCTTGGCGAAGGCCGTCGTGTCGAGTCCTGCGGGGTCGCGGTTGTAGTAGCCCAGGGAGAGGGCCGCCAGGTAGTCCTGACGGGACGTCCAGAGGCCGCGACCCACCGCGTTCGCCCGGGTCATCCGCTCGACGAGGTCTTTAGGCACGGGCTCGCCCGTCGCGTGGTGCTTCGCGAACCGGGAGAGGGTCTCGTACCGCCGCGCCCATTCCTCGAGCATCTGGGACGGTGCCTCCACGAAATCCCACTCGATCCCTTCCATGCTCGTCCGGAGCCATGTCGAATGGCCGGAGAGGATCACGTGGAGGAGGTGGCCGAATTCGTGGAAGAACGTCTCCACCTCCTGCTGCTGCATGAGGGTGGGGCCTGCGGAGGTCTTCGGATCGGGGAAGTTGCAGAGGAGCGCGGCCTGGGGCAACTGGACGCCCTTCAAGCCGGGGACGAGCGGGAACTCCGCCGCGTGGCTGAACTTCCCGTGCCGGGGATGCAGGTCCAGGTAGAACCGGCCGAGCCTCCGGCCGTCCTCGTAGACGTCGTAGACCTCGACGGACTCGTGCCAGACCGCGACGCCGGCCACCCGGCGGTACCGAAGCCCGAACAGGCGCCCCGTGATCTCGAAGAGACCGTCCCGCACCTTCTCGAACTGGAGGTAGGGACGGATCTCCTGGGAGTCGAAGCGCTCCTGCTCCGCGCGCACACGCGCCATGTAGTAGTTCGCGTCCCAGGGATCGAGCTCCGTCGCCGCGGGGACGTCTTGGCGCTTTCGTTCGACGAGGAGGGCGTAGTCCTTGTCCTTGCGGTCCCCCACCGCGCGCGCGACCTTCTCGACGAACTCCGCGGCCGCCTTCGCGGAGCGGATCATCTTGTCCTCCGTCACGAAGGCCGCGTACGACTCGTGCCCCAGGAGCCGGGCGAGCTCGTGGCGCTTCTCGAGCAGGCGGCTCAGGACCTCCAGGTTCTTCGGGTAACCACGGTCGAAGAACTCCTTCTGGAGTCGCTGTCGCACGCTCGCGTCCCGCGCGTATTGGAAGACCGGGAAGGCATCGGGGTACGCCGTGGTCAGGGTGATTTTGCCGTCCTTGGGCTTGTGGCGCGCGATGTAGTCCTCGGGCAGACCTGCGAGCTCCGAGGCATCATCCACTTGGATGGATCGCAGGTCCTCGTTGATGTTTCGATCGAAGGCGGAGCCAATCTCGGAGATTTCGTCGTTGAGGGCTTTGATCTTCGCGCGGGTGGTCTCATCCCGGTCCACGCCGGCGCGGCGGAAGTCGCGGAGAATCTTGAACACGGCGAACCGTGTCTCCCCGTCCTTGCGAGAGACGTCCAGCGCGGCGAACGCCTCGTAGAGTGGGCGGTTCAGGCTCAGCTCCGTGGCGAAGCTGTCCGCGGCGAGGTAGGCCTTGTTCGCGGCGTCCCGGACTGCGGCCGCCGTGTGGGCGTTGAAGAGGAGCTGGCTCTGGAGGGCGACCTGGGAGACCAGGTTGGAAAGGTCGTTGTACGGCTCCAGCGTGTTCCCCACGGTCCTCGGGCCGCGGGCCTTCACGATGCGGTCGAGGATCCGACGCGCCCGCGCGAGCATCTCGTCCGAGGTCCTCGCGACGTCCTCGGGAGCGTTGAGGAACAAGAGCACGGGCTTCGTCATCTTGGCCGCGGCACGACGCTTCGTTCGAGTCATGGGACTTCCCTCCGGGCGGATGCCGTGCGGACCGCGGCCCGGCGATAAGAAGGTATTCCACGCGGCGAAGACGCCCTGACCCGTCGAAGGACGGTCGGATGCTCAAACTCGTCGGCCGGATTTCGGTTACCTTAAAAACCACGACGGTTTGAGGCCCGCAATGAGTGCCCAGACCGAGCAGCTAGTCCCTTCCACGCCCACGGGCGCGGCCACGGCTCCCGCGAAGGCCGCGGCTGCGGCCGTTCCGAGCCGGAAGGTCGTCACGAAAGCCGAGGCCATCCTCTTGGTCAAGGACCTGAAGAAGGTCTTTCCGCCCGACGTCCGTGCTGTGGACGGCATTTCGTTCTACGTGAAGCGCGGCGAGGTGTTCGGCTTCCTGGGGCCCAACGGGGCCGGCAAGAGCACCACGATCAAGATCATCACCACCCTCCTCGCGAAGAACGCGGGGACGGTGGTCGTGGACGGGCTCGACCTCGACCACCAGCCCGCGAAGATCCGCGAGATTAT
>DUJI01000296.1 GCA_013329855.1 Thermoplasmata archaeon
CTCGGGGCGGGGTCGGGTTGTCTCCGTGCCGAGAGGATACAAAGGGGCCTTCGAATTCCCGATCCTCAGCCCGGAGGACTTCCTGGCTCACTGGCTGGGAGAGCGGATCGGCGGTCGCCCTCTCAAGAGGCGAAGCGGGAGGTTACGAGGCGCCCCCACACGATTTGCCCGCGCCCCCCTGAAGGAGGTGCTGCGTTCGATGAACAAGCGGTCCTCCAACATCCTCGCGGAGTTGCTCCTCCGCCACGCGTCGCTCGCGCGAGGAAAGCCGATTGACTACGAGCAGCCCCAGGCCGCGTTCACGGAAGCGCTGCACCACATTCCCGTGGACGACGCGCTGCTGTACGACGGGTCAGGCGTCTCCCGGTACAACCTCGTCTCGCCCGCCGGCACGGTGAAGCTCCTAGAAGCCTCGGAGAAGTATCCCTCGATCATGGACTCGCTGCCCATCGGTGGCAAGGACGGCACCCTGGCGGACCGGAAGCTCCCTCGCCGAATCCATGCGAAGACAGGCTCCCTCACTGGGGTCCAAGCCCTCGCCGGCTATGACGACGGGGAGCCGTTCGCGGTCATGATCAACCACGGTCCCCCGGACGAGACGGTGATGATCGAGGCCATCGACCGGATCGTGCGGGGCCGCTGACCCGGGCTATGTCCGCGTCTGCGGCGGTCTCTTCACTCTGCGGTAGACCATCGCTTCGGCGGCGATGAGCGGCACGAACAGGATGGCGAACAGGAGGAAGGAGAAGGTTCCTTCGAGAACCGTGACAACCCACGGGAGGAGCACGCCGTCGACCAGGATGAACCCGGACAGAGCGAGGGTCCGCAGGGTCAACGTGGACAGGGGCACCTCGGTCAGGGTCACGAGCCGCTGGCGTCTCCAGCGGCTGTATCGCGTCATGAGTCCGTCAATGCCCCGGGACTCGGGCCGCGGCTCGTCCCTCTCCACCGTCTCAGGTGTCCCCATGCGTCACCTCCGCGGCGGTCGCGCCGTTCGCCGGTCCGAAGACGTGGCAGGCGACGTAGTGGCCCGGCTCCATCTCGACGAGCTCGGGTTCCACCTTGTCGCACGCGTCCACCTTGAACGGGCACCGGGGATGGAAACGGCACCCCGACGGGAGGGAGCGCAGGCTCGGCGGCTCCCCGGCCAAAGTGACTTTCAGGTCCGTCCCCTCGGCCTCCGCGATGTCAAGGAGGGCGCGGGTGTACGGATGGAGGGGGTTCGTGTACAGGGACTTTGTCTCGGCCCGCTCGACGACCTTGCCCGCGTACATGACCATGATGATGTCGCACATGTGGTAGACCACGGCCATGTCGTGGGAGATGAACAGGTACGTCAGGTCGAACTCCTTCTGCAGGGAAGTGAGGAGCCGCAGGATCTGCGCCTGGACGGACACGTCCAGGTTGGACGTGGGCTCGTCCAGGATGAGGAGCTTGGGATGCACCGCGAGGGCGCGCGCCACGCCGAGCCGCTGCTTCTGCCCGCCCNNGCCGGCCGCGAGCGTCTCGAGTGGCGGGTCCGTCTTGAGACACTCCTGGGTCGCCCGCTCGCACCGGGGCGCGAAGACGCACCCCGCCGGGATTGCCTTGAGCTCGGGCAGGGAGCCCTGCATGGTGTAGTATTCGCCCTTCGGGACGAACGCGCCTCCACGCCTCACCTTGGGCAGGGACTTGATGAGCCCGTTCGTGTATGGATGCCACGGGTCGGCGAAGATCTGGGCCAGGGGTCCCTCCTCGACGAGCTTCCCCGCGTAGATGACCCCGACGCGGTCGCAGAAGCGCCGGATCACGCTGAGATCGTGGGAGATGAGGAGGATGGAGACGCCCAGCTCCTCCTTGAACTTCTTGATCAGGTCCAGGATGTTCCGCTCCGTGACCACGTCGAGCGCGGTGGTCGGTTCGTCCGCGATGAGGAGCTTGGGGTTCGAAGCCATCATCATGCCGATCATGACCCGCTGCTTCATGCCGCCGGACAGTTCGAAGGGATAGAGATCGACCGTCCGCTCGGGGTCGGGGACCAAGGCGCGCCGGAGGTCCCGAATCGCCAGGGTGCGGCAGATTCCTCGGGTCCGCTTGTCCGGCGGCCGGTCCGGCCCGAGTTTCCGTTTCGCGTAGGTCTGGCAGAGCTCCCGGTACTTCAGGAGGTCTCCTCGCTGGGATCCCGAGAAGCCATCGGGCACGGGGTCCGCCGGGGACCGGCGCTTGTCTTGGGGTGCCTCGACCACCGTTTGGCAGTGGCCGCAGACCCAGACGCCCTCCTTGACCGTCTCCCCGCAGTAGTCGCATGGCCGCTCGACGAGCGTCCCTTCGACCTGCGCGGCCGCGATGCCGAGCACGAGCTCGAACTGGTGCAGGAGATAGGTCTGGCCCATTTGGTACCCGACCTTGTACGAGGGATGCAGGGAGTCCGAGACCTCCTGGAAGATCATCGCGATGTCCTTTCCCCGCACGGCGTTCATCTCGTTCTCCTTGAGCAGCAGGAGGTTCGTGTACTCCGCGTCGGCGGACCGCTCCCGCACGAAGAAGACATCCCCCGAGGAGATCCGCGTCGAGCGCGCGGGCAGCAGGCCCATGATGCCTAACGCCACCGTGGACTTCCCGCTCCCGCTCTCCCCGATGAGCCCGTAGGCCTCCCCTCGTGGGACCTCCAAGCTCACGTTCCGCACCGCGTGGACCGGCCCCTCGTACGTGCGGTACGTGATGGACAGGTCGTCCACCTTGAGAAGCGAGTTCGCAGCCGGCGGGCCGGGGGATTCCTTGTGCGGAACGGGCGGCAGACCGCGCATCGCCTGCGAGAGCCACCGCCTCGAGGTGGGGTCGAACACGTCCCGGAGCCCGTCGCCCAGGAGGTTGAACGCCAGGGAGGTGACGATCAGGAAGATGCCCGGGAAAACGGGGTACCACCAGGCGACGAACAGGTAGCTCAGGCTCTGGTTGATGATCAGGCCCCATTCCGCCGTCCCCGGGGTCGGGCCGAGGCCCAGGAAGCTCAGGGCCGCGATGGACAGCAGGACGCTTCCCAGGTCCGCGGTGGCCTGGATGATCGCGGGCGAGAGGACGTTGGAGAGGATGTGGCGGAAGAAGATGGAGGACCCACTGAGGCCGGAGCTCCGGGCCACCTCCACGAAGTCCCGGTGCTTCATCTTGCGCGTCTCGCCGTAGATCAGGCGAGCGTACCATGCCCACCACGTCGCGATCATCGCGTACACGATGTGCGTGAGCGAGGGGCCCAGGGCCGCGGCGAGCGTCAGGGCGAGCACGATGCTGGGGACCGCGAGGAAGACGTCCGTGATGCGCATGAGGACCTCGCCGAGGGCCTTCTCGAAGTCCCCCGCGATCCCGCCGATGACGATGCCGATGAGGGCCGAAGGGATCATGACCTCGAACGGCAGGACCATGTCGGTCTGGGCCGCGTAGACGGATTTGCTCCAGAGGTCCACGCCCAATTCGTCGGTCCCGAAGGGATGGGCCAGGGAGGGCGGCAGCAGCGCGATGTTCGTGTCCGTCGGCCATCGTTGCTGCAGCACGCCGTTCACGTCGACGTACCCGGGGTGCTGGAGGCTGATCACGGGGGCCAGGAGCGCGATGGCCACGAAGGCCAGGAGGAGGACCAGGCCCACCATGGAGAGCTTGCTCGTCCGGAGGGCCTTGAGGGTGAGGTTACCCTCGCGCCCCATGACCCGGAGCCGCTCCAGTGCGTTGCTCCACCCCACGGTCGCCATCTCAGCCGGCACCCTCCTCGGCGAACCGAATCCGCGGCTCGATCCACGCGTAGGCCGCGTCCACGACGATGCTCCCGAGGACGTAGGCGAGGGAGATGATGAACGTGTACGCGACGACGACGTTGTAGTCGGAGCCGATGATCGCCTGGTAGACCCAATAGGAGAACCCGGCCATGCCGAAGATCTCCTCGATGAAGACCGTGCCTCCGAGCAAGGCCCCGAAGCTCAGGCCCACGATCGTCAGAGTCGGCCCCATCGCTGCGCGGAAGGCGTAGCGCCGCACGATGATCTTCTCGGGGACGCCCTTCGCCCGGAGCGCCTTCACGAAGGGGGACGAGAGGATCTCGAGCATGCTCGACCGGGTCATGCGGAGGACGAGGGCGAAGCCCGTGAAGCCCAAGGCGAACACGGGGAGGAGTAGGTGCACGCAGGCCGACACGAAGTCGGTCAGGTTGCCCGGGAAGAGGGAATCGATCGGGTAGAAGCCGGTGACGCGGGGCGGGGCCGTGAGGCTCGGATCGAGCAGCCCGGTCAGCGGGAGCACGTGCAGGTTCACCGCGAACACGAGCTGGAGGATGACGGCGAGGAGGAACGAGGGGAAGGACAGCCCGATGTAGGCGATCGTCCGCGAGGCGACGTCCCCGAGCTTGTTCATCCGCGTCGCGGAGAGCATCCCGAGGAGAATGCCCACGGGCGTGGACCAGGCGATCGCGAGGACGACCAGGCCCAGGGTGACCGGAATGAAGAGCTCGATGCCCGTGTTCACGCTCATGCGAACGGAGAGGGAGTAGCCCAGGTCCCCCTGGAACAGACTCGTGAGGTAGTACCAGAACTGCACGGGAATCGGGTCGTTCAGGTGGAGACGTTCCCGGATGGCCTCGAGGGTGGCCGGGGAGGCCTTGATGCCCGCGTAGAGCTTCACCGGGTCCGACGGCGCCACGTGGGTCACGAAGAAGATGAGGACGATGACCCCGAGGAGGACGGGGATCGCCGCCAGGAGGCGCCGCAGGATGAATTCCCACATCTTCATCTCGGTTCACCCCGAGCGGCCGCGCCGCCTCCCCATCCTTGACCGAGTAGCGCCGCGGCTCCTCCGCCCTTTTCCGCGGGGAGCGGCCTCCGGGTACATAATCCTCTGGTACGTAGCGCGATTTTGGGATTTCTGCGCGGTCGTTTCCGGAGAGAAACTGTACCGGTGATTCGGTGCCAAGGTTGTCCTGTGCAGCGGTCTCGGAAGCCGTAAGTAGCTGCACGCGTTGCGCGGCACGTTCCACGGTTCGGAGGGCGTCCGTGTCGGAAGGGGCTGACGGCTGCGGTGGCGGACATGCGGGATCCGCTGTCGATCGCGCGTTCGCTCCGCCCGACGCGCCGCTGCAGTACGCACGCGAGCGGACGTTCGAGGAGATCCATCTCCGGCTTGAGCTCGCAATCGACCAGGAAGCGCGGACGGTCTCCGGGACCGCAACGCACCGCCTCGTGCCGATCAACGACGGCCTGCGCGAGGTGGTCCTCGACCAGCAGGGCCTCCATGTCCGCGGGGTGCGCGACGGCTCGGGTCGCGCGCTCGAATGGGACGCCCACGGCGACACGCTCCGTGTGCGCCTCGCGAAACGGTACAAGTCGGGCGAGGAGTTCGAGCTTCGCATCCGCTATTCCTGCATGCCGCGCAAGGGCCTCTACTTCACGGCCCCCGATGCCGCGTATCCGGAGAAACCCAGAACGGTGTGGACCCAGGGGGAGGAGATGGACAACCGCTCCTGGTTCCCCGCGTACGACTTTCCCAACCAGAAGTTCACGACAGAGATCATGGTCACCGTGGACGAACGCTGCAAGGCCGTCGCGAATGGCCGCCTCGTCTCCGTGAAGCACGATCCCAAGAAGGCGACGCGGACCTTTCACTGGCTCCAGGACAAGCCCCATCCGAGCTACCTCGTGGCCCTCGTGGTCGGCGAGTGGGACGTGAAGGAGTGGAACGCGGACGGGATCCCGGTGCAGGCGTACGTCCCCAAGGGCCGCGGCAAGGACATCGAGCTCTGCTTCTCGCGCGTCCCGGAGATGGTGAAGTTCTACGGGCGCGTCACGGGACTGAAGTTTCCCTGGGACAAGTACGCGCAGGCGGCCGTACCCGAATTCATCTTCGGCGCGATGGAGAACACGACGCTCACCATCCTGAACGAGAACTACCTCACGGATGAACGCGCCTATCCCGACTACAGCGCGGACTCCCATCTGGCCCACGAGCTCGTCCACCACTGGTTCGGCGACTGGATCACGTGCAAGAGCTTCGGGCACACCTGGCTCAAGGAGGGCTTTGCGAACTACTTCGAGTGCCTGTGGTGGGAGGAGCACCTCGGGAAGGACGAGTTCCTCGTCTACCTCGAGGAGATGCGGCAGCACTACTTCGAAGAGGCCGACCACGAGTATGTGCGCCCGATCGTCACCCACCGCTTCGTCGACGCGAAGGAGATGTTCGATGCGCACACGTACGACAAGGGGGCCGCGGTGCTCCACATGCTGCGCTCCCTCCTCGGGGATGCGGGATGGTGGAAGGGCATCCGGGCCTACGTGGTGGCGCACGCCGCGGCGGCGGTCGAGACGGACGACTTCCGCGTCTCCATGGAGCAGGCCACCGGGAAGTCGCTCGCGGGTTTC
Source organism: Thermoplasmata archaeon (assembly GCA_013329855.1). Taxonomy (GTDB): domain Archaea; phylum Thermoplasmatota; class Thermoplasmata; order RBG-16-68-12; family RBG-16-68-12; genus RBG-16-68-12; species RBG-16-68-12 sp8695u. Next base: position 6,375 of record DUJI01000296.1, read on the forward strand.
TTCGACCAGTGGTTATTCCGACCGGGTCACCCCGAGTTCGAGGTCTCCTGGTCCTGGGACTCCCGGACTCGCGAGGCCGAGGTCCGCGTGCGGCAGAGGCAGGAGACCGAGGACGGCGTCCCCGTGTTCCGCATCCCCGCGACCCTGGAGTTCGCCTCGGACGACCGAACGTGGCGGGAGACCGTCCACGTGGAGAAGGCGGACCACACGTTCCGATTCCCCTGCCGAGAACGCCCGCGGGCCATTCTCTTCGATCCCGACGGCGTGCTGCTCAAGCGCCTCGTCTTTCGCCGGGGCGCGGAGGAACTCCGATGGGTCCTCGCCCACTCGGAGAGCCTGTGGCCGCGAATGGAGGCCTGTGCGGGGCTCGCCAAGACGGGGGAGCCGGCCGGGGTGGTCCCCGCGCTGGAGGCGGCTCTCCGCCAGGATCCGCGGTGGCCCGTTCGGCGCTCCGCGGCCATCGCGCTCGGCGGCGTCGGGACCGTCGCGGCTCGGGACGCCCTCCTCCGTTCCGTATCGGATGCGGACAGCCGCGTTCGCGTCGGCATCTACGAGGCCCTCGGTCGGTTCCGGGAGGATGCCGTGGCGTTCGAGGCGCTGGCGAAAGCGTACGAGCGGGATGGCAAGCACTACCCCAGGGCTGCCGCGGCGGTCTCCCTCGGATCGACCGGGCATCCGAAAGCCTTCGAGACGATCGTCGCG
>DUJI01000100.1 GCA_013329855.1 Thermoplasmata archaeon
TAGACGTCCTCCTCGGCCTCGCGGAAGATGATGATGTCCAGCCGCTCGGGGTGGGTCACCGGGCTCGGCACCCCCGGCATCCAGTAGATGGGACGCACGTTGGCGTACAGGTCCAAGGTCTGCCGCATGGTCACGTTGAGGGAGCGGAAACCGCCGCCCACGGGCGTCGTGAGCGGCCCCTTCAGGGCCACCACGTACTCCTTGATCGCCCCCAGGGTCGCGTCCGGTAGCATGTCTCCGTAGCGGAACAGGGCGCCCTCCCCCGCGGGCAAGGGATACCAGACGATGCGGCGGCGGCCGTGGTACGTCGTCTCGACGGCGGCGTCGATCACCGTGCGGGCCGCCCGCGTGACGTCCGGGCCGATTCCGTCGCCCTCGATCAAGGGGATGATCGGGTCGTCCGGGACTCGCAGTCCGCTCTCCGTGATGAGGATCTTGTGCCCCTCCGAGGGGGGCGTCAATCTCAAGGATTCCTGCGGCACAGGATCGCCACCTCCGCAACGTGGCTTCTTCGCTTAATGGTAGTGCACATGCCGCTCCCGGTCACGCACGCCGCTCGACGGGAACGTACACGTTGTGTGTCGGGCCGACGTAGTAGTCCAGCGGCCGCACGAGGCGGTTGTCCTCCCAGTACTCGATCACGTGGGCGGTCCAGCCCGCGACGCGGGAGACGGCGAAGATGGGCGTGAAGAGGTCCAGGGGGATCCCGAGCAGATGGTACGTGAGCCCGGAGTAGAAGTCCACGTTGGGGTAGATGTGCTTCGCCGAGAGCTCGCGTACGACCGTGTCCTGGACGATCTCCGCGACATGGAACAGGTCCTCCTCCCCCCGGAGCTCGCTCAACTGCTTCGCGTACTCGCGCAGAATCAGCGCACGGGGGTCCCAGGTCTTGTACACCCGGTGGCCGAAGCCGAAGATCTTCCCGTGGTTCTGGAGCGTGTTGAGCACATAGGACTCCGCGTTCTCCGGCTTGCCGATGGTCAGCATGGTCTTCAGGGCCGCCTCGTTCGCGCCCCCGTGGAGCGGCCCCTTGAGGGTCGCGATGGCGGCCACGATCGTGCTGTAGAGGTCCGCCAGGGTCGAGGCCGCCACGGTCGCGGCGAAGGCGGACGCGTTCATGCTGTGGTCCGCGTGGAGGATCAGCGCGACGTCCATGACCTTGGCCGAGAGTGGATCGGGCCTCTTGCCCGTGAGCATCCGCAGGAAGTCCTCGGCAATGCCTAGCTTGGGATCCGGGACGAGCACCCGCTTTCCCTGCCGGATCCGGTGGTGCGCGGCGACCAGGGTGGGCATCTTGCCAATGAGCCGCTGGGCCTTGCGCATGTTCGCGGCGCGCGTCGGGTCGTCGCGCTCCTTGTCGAAGTTGCTTAGGAAGGAGACGGCGGTGCGCAAGACGTCGATGGGCGGAGCGTCCTCGGGCATGCACCGCAGGAGTTTGACGACCTCGGGGTCGATGGCGCGGGATTCCCCGAACGCCCGCTTCGCCTCGGCGAGCTCCTCCTTGGCCGGGAGGCGCCCATGGATCAAGATGTAGATGGTCTCCTCGAAGCTCGAGTGCTGCGCCAGGTCCCGGATGTCCCATCCGCGGTACAGGAGGCGGCCCTCGCGACCGTCGACCAGGCAGATGGACGATTCCTTCACGTAGATGTCGTCGAGGCCCTTGTCGATCTTCGGCCTCGCTTCGATCGTCGACTTCTCGGTGATGCTCATCTCACACGCCTCCCCGGCATGCGGCGGGGGCCACGGGCGTCACGTCCCCGCGACCACGAGGTCCCCGTGGTGCTTGATGTACTCCACGAGTCCCCCTTCCTCGAGGATCCGGGCCATGACCTTGGGCAGCGGAGGGAACGTGAGGTCGATCCCCCGGGTCCGGTCATGGACGATCCCCTTCTCCAGGTCGATGTCCAGGTCGTCCCCCTCCGCGATCTTGTCCGTGTCGACCACGATCGCGGGGAGGCCGATGTTGATGCAGTTGCGGTAGAAGATGCGGGCGAAGGACTTCGCGAGGACCGCGCGGGTCCCCGCGAGCTTGATGATCACGGGCGCATGCTCCCGGGACGAGCCCTTTCCGAAGTTCCGGCCCCCGACGACGATGTCGCCCGGCTTCACCTGGCCCGCGAATTCCGGGCGCGCGTCCTCGAGGACGTGCTTCGCGAGTTCGGGCAGGTTGGACCGGAGGTGGTAGTAGCGGCCCGCGGCGATGAGGTCCGTGGAGATGTTGTCGCCGAACTTCCAGGCACGCCCCATCACTTGACCTCCCGCGGGTCGGAGATGACGCCGTAGATGGCCGTCGCGGCGGCCGTGGCCGGCGAGGCCAGGTAGGTGAACGCCGCGGGGTTCCCCATGCGTCCCACGTAGTTGCGGTTCGTCGTGGACAGGACGTGCTCCCCGTCTCCGGGGATCCCCAGGTGGACACCCGGACAGGCGCCGCAGCCCGGAGAGTTGATCGTCGCGCCTGCGTCCAGGAGGATCTCAAACAGGCCCTCCTTCATCGCACGGGTGTACGCCTCCTTGGAGGCGGGCACCACGATGAGCCGGGTTCCCTTGGCGACCTTCTCGCCCTTCATGTAGTCGCAGAAGACCTTCATGTCCTCGTACCGCGCGTTCGTGCACGAGCCGAGGTAGACCTGCTCGATGCGGAGGCCCTTGACGCTCGGGTCCGTGACGGGGACCACGTTGTCCTCCTGGGGCGGCCGCGCCACCATGGGCTCCAGGTCGCCCGCGTCGTAGGGATGCACGGATTCGTAGGCCGCGTCCTCGTCCGGCCGGATCTCCTTCCAGTCCGCCTCGCGGCCGTGCTCCTTGAGGTACCGCTTCGTCTCCTGGTCGGACGGCTGCGGCCCGCACTTGCCGCCGCCCTCGATGGCCATGTTGGAGAGGACCATCCGCTCCGTCATGGGCATGGAGGCCCAGGCGGGGCCGCCCCATTCCATCGACTTGTACGTCGCTCCGTCCGTCTTGATGTCGCCCAGGACGCGGAGGATGAGATCCTTGGAGTACACGCCCCTGGGGAACGTGCCGCTGACCTCGAACTTCAGCGTCTCGGGCACGCGCAGCCAGGTCTTGCCGAGGGCGAGCGCGACCGCGACGTCTGTGGAGCCCATGCCCGTGGCGAAGGCGCCCATGGCGCCCCCCATCACGCTGTGGCTGTCTGCGCCGACCACGACGTCCCCGGGCCGCACGAACTTCTCGAAGGCGACCTGGTGGCACACGCCCTGCCCGACGTCGGAGAGGACCATGCCCGTCTTCGCGGCGAACTCGCGCAGGTACACGTGGTCGCTCGCCAGCTCGCGGCGCGGCGGGGGGCTCGAATGATCGATGAACACGACGGACCGCTGGGGGTTCGCGGCCTTCACGAGATCCATCTGCTCCATCATGCGGAACGTCAGCGGCCCCGTTCCGTCCTGCACGTACGCCAAGTCGACCTTGGCGATCGTGATGTCCCCCGCGTGCACGGGATGGCCTGAGGCGCGCGAGAGTAGCTTCTCAACAAGGGTTTGCCCCGGCATGCCTTCCACCGTCGTGTGGTTAGTCGTCTCTAAGTCCCGTTGTGCTATTAAAAGTAAGGGGTGGTACGCTGCGAACTCGTCGCGCGGGACCGCGGATTTCGGCGAGACTCACAGGGAGAGCGCGAGGGGAATCAGGGCGTCCGCCATGACCGCGACGAGGATGAGGGCGAGATAGATTCCCGAGAATCTGTAGCCGGCCCACGCGCGCTCCTGGGTGGGCTCGCGGAGGAACTGGATGGTCAGGTAGAGCAGGATCGCCCCCAAGGCGACTGCCGCGACAAAGTACGCGTCGTGGAATGCGTCCGTGAACACGAACGCGATGCTCGCCAGGGCGACGAGCGCGGAGGAGAGCGCGATGGCCCTCGCCGAAGTGGCCGTGTCCGTGACGGCCGGGAGCATGGGGAGTCCCGCCCGGCGGTAGTCCTCGCGGCTGCGGAACGCGAGAGCCCAGAAATGGGCGGGGGTCCAGAGGAAGACGAGGAGCGCGATGAGCGCCGCGGGAAGGCTGATCATGTTGGCCGCCGCGGCGGATCCCGCGAGGGCGGGGCACGAGCCCGCGAACCCGCCGATGACGATGTTGCTGACGTGGGTGCGCTTGAGGCCCAGGGTGTAGACACCGACGTACACGGCGAACCCGAGTCCGATCATGGCGGCGGTCAGGGGATTGATCCACGCGTAGGCGATGCCCAGGGAGACCGCCGTCAGGCCGATGCCGAACGTGAGGGCGCGGTTCGCGGGATTGATTCGGTGCGCGGGCAGGGGCCGTGCGGACGTGCGCCGCATGACCGCGTCGATGTCGCGATCGATGTAGTGGTTCACCGCGCTCGCGCCGCTGCTCGCGAGCCACCCGGTCAGCATGAGCAGGCCGAACGCCCCAGGGTCGATTCGGGGCCCGCTCGTCGCCAGGTAGGCGGCGGCGGCCACGAGGAGCAGGAGCGCGGAGATGCGCAGTTTCATGAGCTGGATGTAGTCACGCACGGACAAGGTCGGTCGCAACGCGCGCCAAGCCCCTTGCGGTTCTTAATCCTTTGTTGCCGGGTGTCCTTGCTCGCCCTCGCCCCCCGAGTCCGCCCCGCTTCCGGACCCCGTGCGAGCGGTACCAGTCGCAGTCCCGTCGGACGGGGCACGCGTCGCAGCGGGGGTTGTGCGCCTTGCAGAGCTCCCGCCCGTGGGCGATGAGGGCCAGGTGCCACGCCTTGCGCTTCCGCGGCGGCGTCCAGGCCTCGAGGGCCGCCCTCGTCGATTCGTAGTCCCCCTTCGTGACCAGATTCCACCGTCGCGCAATGCGCGCGATGTGCGTGTCCACGGGGAACGTGGGATGGTCGGCGGCCATGGCGAGGACCACATCCGCGGTCTTGGGACCCACGCCCGGGAGGGACATGAGCGCTTCCCGCGCCTGCCTAGTGGGCAGGCGCAGAGTCGGGATGAGGCTGCCTCCGCACCGCCGGAGCACATCGAGGGCGATCGCATGAATCCGGGGCGCCTTCTGTCTCGCCAGCCCGGCGTGCCAGATGGCCTGCGCGATCTCTTGCTCCGATGCGGCTGTCAGGACGCCGGGAGTGACGGCTCCCAGCCTCTCCCGCAATTCCGCGAACCCTCGTCGTTCGTTGGCCACGGTCGTGCTCTGCGAAAGGACCGTCGAGATGAGGATCTCGAAGGGCGTCATCCCCGCGGACCAGTCGTGGAAGGGATGGCGTCGCTCCAAGACTCGCATGGTCCTTGCGAACGCGGACCGGTCCACGCCGCCCCAAGCCGCGGGACCCGGAAAAGGTCTGTGGTCTCAGCCGCTGACGAACGAGCGCACCATGGTGATGATGTTCCGCGGCCGTTCCCTCAGGCGGCGGGTGAAGTACGGGAGCCAGGTCGGACCGTACGGGATGTACTCGGCGACCGCGTGTCCCTGGGCCACGAGCTCCGACTTGAGCGGATCGCGGACGCCTTGCAGCATGGCGAACTCGAACGGCACATCGGGGTGCTCCTTGGCCAGCGCCACCGTCTTCGCGATCATCCGACCGTCGTGCGTCGCGACGGCGAAGTGCGCCCCTTCCGCGAACAGAATCTGCAGCAGGCGGAGGTACTCCCGGTCGATCTCGGGCCGCCGCGTGAACGCGACGTCCGGCGTCTCCTTGTAGGCGCCTTTGACGAGGCGGATGCGGGCGCGCAGGGCGAGCAGACGGTGGAGATCCTCCTCCGTCCGCCGGAGGTTCGCCTGGAGGCACAGGCCCACTCGGTCGTACCGCTTCAGGAGGTTCTCGTAGATCCAGATCGTGTCCGCGACGGTCGACGCGGCCTCCATGTCCACCCAGAAGACGTGGCCCCACGCCTTGGTCGCGTCGAGGACGGGGAGGATCTGGGAGAGCGCGAATTCCCGGTCGATCAAGATGCCGAACTGGGTGGGCTTGATGCTGACGTCCGTGCGCACGTCCGCGGCGCGGAGCTTGGCGACGAGCCGCAGGTACTCGGCCATCGTCGCTTCGACCGGGGCCTTCTCGTGGTAGTGCTCCCCGAGGTGGTTGACGATCCCCTGGATCCCGCGCCGGTTGGCCTCCTGGGCGACGCGGAGCGCGTCGTCCATGGTCTCTCCCGCCACCCACTGGCGAGCGAACCGGATGAGGAGCCCCATGGCCCCGGGGATTTCCCGCTTCCGCTCAAATAGGTTCCGAATAGGCCCGAGGCGACGGGCTCAGATGGTCTTCCCGCAGGCCAGGCAGAACTTCGCCTCTTCCGGGTTGAGGTGGCTGCAGGAGCGGCACCGGACCATGACCCCACCCGCCTGTATCGCCTCGCGTCCCCGGACCGTGTCCGTGGAGGCGCCGGTGCCCGCGATTGCGCCGAAGAGGAGGAAGAGCCACCAGAGGCGCACCATCCATCCGCCGACGCCCGCGAGGACACCACCAATCACGAAGAGCATGATTGCGCCGAAGAAGCCGCCGAAGAA
>DUJI01000073.1 GCA_013329855.1 Thermoplasmata archaeon
AGGGAGTCGCCCTTGTGCTTCGTGACGAAGGCCTCCGCGTTCCTCACCGGGTTGCCGTGCTGTGTCGTGTAGGACTCGTCCAGGGTGACCCATGAGAGAAAGCCGCGCATGCCCGACTCGCGCACGGCTCGGGCGACCTCGTCCTCCCAGTAGAAAAGGTCCTGGAAGCTCGTGGTCCCGGAGCGGATCATCTCCACGCAGCCCAGGAGAGCGCCCAGCTGGACGTCCCGTCGCGTGAACTTGGCGTCCAGGGGGAACGACCGCGCGAGCATCTCTTCGAGGGGCACGTCGTCGGCAATCCCGCGGAGCAAGGTGTTCGCGACGTGCTGATGCGCGTTGATGAGGCCGGGGAGGACCGCACATCCGCGGCAATCGATGATTTCGTCGGCGGATGCGAGCGACTCGCCCACGGCGGCAATCCGGTCTCCTTCCACGAGGACGTCTGCAGGGAGGACACGTCGTCCGGCGTCTTGCGTGACGACCAGGCCGCCCTGCAGAAGGAGGGACATCCAGTCCGCGCCGATGGGGACAACCCTAGAAAGGTTTTGTGGACGCAGGCTCTTCAGGGAACGTGTGAGCCTTCGGTTCGCGGACGCACTCCAAGCATGCCTGAATCAGATCCCGCCGGGCAAGGTGGCGACGTGCGGAGCGGTGGCGCGAGCCTTGGGCGACGTCCGGGCGGCGCGGGCCGTCGCGGAGTGGCTCCGGAACCACCCGGACACGATGGGGAGTCACCGTGTGGTGCGGGCGGACGGCCGATCCATCCTCCCGGACGCGGAGCGAGATCTCGAACGAGAGGGCGAAACGGATTCTGGCGGGCACGCGAGCCACAGCCGTTTCCTCGACGCGCTCCCGGAGGCGCCCTTGCTCCAGGAGTTAAGGGATGAGCAACGGCGACTTGCGACACAGATCCGGGAGCGGGATGAGAACTCGCCCATCGAGCGATTCGGAGGGGCGGACGTGTCCTACCTCGGAGACCTCGCCTTCGCCGTGGCGGTCACCGTCGACGCGGAGAGCCTCGAGCCCACGGAGATTGTCATCCGGCGCACCGTGGTCGACTTCCCGTACATCCCGACGTACCTCGCGTTCCGGGAGTTCCCCGGAATCCGCGCGGCCCTCGGCGGGCTGAGGCGGAAGCCCGACGTGCTCTTCATCGACGGCCATGGACGTCTGCATCCCCTCCTCTTCGGCTTCGCCTGCTACGCGGGCACGAAGCTCGACCTGCCGACGATCGGCATCGCGAAGCATCCCCTCGCCGGTCGCACGGTTCCGTCAGCGGGAGCGCCGAAGGATGTCGCGCCCATCCGGCTGGAGGGCAGCGTGCGCGGCTACGCGTGGAGGCCGCCTCGCGCGTCTCGGCCCATCTACGTCTCCGTGGGACACCGCGTCTCCTTGAACGGCGCCCTCGCGCTCACGAGGCGTGCAACGCGCGAGAAGTATCCCGAACCGCTGCGCGTCGCCGACCGAATTTCAAAAGAAGAAAAGAGCAAAAATCGGGAAAGAAGTGCGTCAGAACGAGCCGCGCGAACGCGGCCCCCTGCCCAAAGCTCTCAGGGCATTTAGCGCTTCTTTCCTTTCTTGCCCTTCTTTCCCTTCTTTGCCAAAGGCTTCCTCCTGAATAACCGTATGGATTTGCGGAACTTAAACTTAGTGAAGAGCGCTCCCAGCGCTCATCACTGGACAAATATATCGCGCATGCTATTTTTATGGAGGGGAAAAGCATTTTCGTGGGCGAGCGCATCCTGGACTCGTGGAGATATTGGTCTTCGGCGCCGGATCCATGGGGAGTTTCTTCGGCGGCCTCCTTTCAGTCCGACATGATGTGACCCTGATAGGACGCAAGGATCACATGGATGCAGTGCGAACGCACGGCCTCCGCATCACAGGGAAGACGGTTCGTCTCGTGAGGCCGCGGACGGCCACGCGCATCCCGACGCGCGCGAGTCCAGACCTCGTCATCGTCGCGACGAAGTCCTACGAAACCGCGGCTGCCGTGCAATCGCTCCGAGCGTTCGCCCGCACGGCCGTGTTCCTGACGTTGCAGAACGGGCTCGACAACGCAGACATCCTCGCGAGGACCGCGACACGGGTCGTCGCCGGCACAACCGCCCACGGCGTGATGTATCTCGGCCCCGGTGAGATTCGCCACGCGGGCCTCGGCGACACGACGATCGGGGCGTGGAACGAAGTCGGCGAGGACGCGGTGGTGCGACTGCGCGACATCCTCGACGAGGCGGGCATCCGCACGCGAATCACCGCGGACATCCGATCCGAGCTGTGGGCCAAGCTCGTCGTGAACGCGGCCATCAACCCCCTTGGGGCCCTCGCCGCGGTCCCCAACGGTCGCTTGGTGCAGGACCCAGACCTCCGCAGGCTCCTCTACGACGTCGCCCGCGAGACGGCCTCCGTCGCGCGCGCTGCGGGGGCCCTCGTGGACGTCGATGACCTCGTCCGGCGCGCACGCCTCGTCGCTCGGCGCACGGCCGCGAACCGAGCCAGCATGTTGCAGGACCTCGACCGCGGGCACCGGACGGAGATCGATGCCATCACGGGCGCCGTGCTCCGGGAGGCCGAGCGGGTCGGCATGCAGGCGCCGGTGAACCGGGTCCTCTTTGCGCTGATGAAGGCTCGCGAGGCGGCCCTGCTGCAGCCTCGGTGACGTCCCGCGAGGGAGCGGGGAAGAGGGAACCGGATGCGTGAAGCTTTATAAACGACTATATAAATGCCCTCGGGGCGGACGGCGTGGGGGAATGTGTCGCTTGGCCGTTCTGAGGTGTGACCTTGGCGAAGATTAAGATCGAGAACGTCGTCGCGTCGACCTCCCTCGGGGAGGAGTTGGACCTCCAGGCAATCGCCCTCGCCCTCGGCGGCGCGGAATACGAGCCGGAGCAGTTCCCGGGCCTGATCTATCGCCTGAAGGAGCCCAAGACGGCCACCCTGCTGTTCCGCAGCGGCAAGGTCGTCTGCACGGGCGCGAAGAGCCTGGAGCACGTGAAGACGGCCATCGACCTCGTCGCGAAGCAGATCGAGGCCGCGGGCATCCCGATCAAGAAGAACCCCGAGATCCAGGTCCAGAACATCGTCGCCTCGTCCGATCTCGGGACGGAGATCAACCTGAACGCGATCGCCATCTCCCTGGGCCTGGAGAAGGTGGAGTACGAGCCAGAGCAGTTCCCAGGCCTCGTCTACCGGATTGACCAGCCCAAGGTGGTCGTCCTCCTGTTCGGGAGCGGCAAGCTCGTCTGCACGGGCGCGCGCAAACCTTCCGACGTCGAAGAGGCCGTGGAGAAGATCACGGTCGAGCTGAAGGCGGCCGGCCTCCTGCGGTGAGCCCAGGAACGATTCGGGGTAGCGTTTCGCCGTTGCGGCCCCGCAACGTAAGTGCGAACTCTTTATCGCCCTCGCGGGCTTGCGTCGGGTTCGAGGGAAAGCCCGGATGGCCAAGCGTCTCCCCATCTTCGACAATCACATCCATCTCAGCCCCGAGTTCCTCGGCGTCGAGGGCGCCAAGCTCTTCGAGAAGGCGGGCGGCACCGCACTCCTTCTGACCCACTCCCCCTATGAGGACATCCCGATCAACCGGGGGTCGGACTACGAC
>DUJI01000068.1 GCA_013329855.1 Thermoplasmata archaeon
GCGCCACGGCCTTCACGTCGTCCGGGGTGACGAAGTCGCGGTTCGCGAGCGCGGCGCGGGCCCGGGAGAGCTTGAGCAGGGCCAGGGAGCCCCGGGGGCTCGCGCCGATCTCGACCTGGGTGTGGGCCCGCGTCCCGGCCACGATGGCGACCATGTACGCGTCCATGGCCGGGTCCACGTGCACGGTCTCCACGGCGGCCTGGAGGGACCGCACCTCGTCCGGCGCCGTGATCGCGCGGACGGGCATGTCGTCCGAGGCGCGCGCCTCGCGGCGCCGCAGGATCTCCACCTCCTGTTCGGCCGTCGGATACCCCACGTCGATNNCCGGGCACGTCCTCGATGAGCACGTGGCCGTCGGAGAGGATGCCCCAGAGCACTCGCTCCAGGACGACCCGCTTGCCCACGATGACCGTCTCCAGCTCGTCCATCAGCGCCTTGCCCCGGTCCGCCACGGCCGACACGTTCACCGCCATTCCTCCATGCGATCCAACACCTTGTGGAATGCGACGTCGAAGCCGTCCCCGTCCCGCGCCGCCCGAACCCAGCGATAGCGCTCCTCCGTGTCCGAGCTGCGGAGGTACACGAAGTCCTCCAGGACGTCGTCGTGGTACGTCTCCCGGAGGGCGGCCATGTCCCGACCCAGGCGGCGCATGGCCTCGGGGGACAGGCCCCGGGCGAGGCGCGTGCGCTCCGTGAACGCATCCCGCGCGCGCGTGCTGACGGCGACCTGGCTGTACAGGAGGTCCTGGCTCGCGCGGCGGACGACCGAGGTGAGGACGCGGAGCTCGCCCGTGCGGATGCGCGGCCGTTCCGCGGGCTTCAGCAGGGGCGCGGGCTCCGACGTGCGTCGCGCCAGGAAGAGCCACGCGTACCCCGCGATGACGGAAATCACGGCGAACCCGAGGAACCACCGCACGGTGCCGCTGAACTGGGCCGCGTACAGGAGGTAGCCGAGCAGGAAGATCATGGCCACGATGAGGGCGCCCTCCACGAGCCGCTGGCGCAGGGGCTTGAAGCTCCGACCCCGGATCTGCGACTCCATCCGGTCGTACACGGTGCCGGGCACCTCACGCCTCCAGGTCCGCGCGGATCGTCTCCAGGCTGCGCAGGGCGCGGTCGCGGTCCCCGTCCGCGAGCGGGTGCTCGCTGTACCGCGCCTCCTCGAACAGGGACGTCAAGGCCTCCGCGGAGTCCCCCGAGACGGCCAGGCGCCGGACCGCGAGGTCCTCCAGCTCGCGCGGCGTGAGGCTGTCCTGGGCACCGATTCCCCGGGCGCCGAGAAGGAGGCAGAAGCGCTGGTAACAGGCCAGGATGGCCTGTCGGACGTCCGCGCCGAGTTCCAGCTCGGCCATCGTCTTTTCGAGGGTCCGCGCGGCGAGCCGCCGGCTGCGGGACGCCGGGCCCACGGGCCGCAGCCGCCGCAGGTTCGCGCCCACCTGGAGGAAGAGCGCGATGGCGAGGATGGAGGCGAAGATCGCCCCGGCGAGGAACACGCCCAACGGGATCCCGCCCACGGCCGGGATGAGGGTCGTGTCCCCGGCGCCGCCCGCGGTACCGTTGGACCCGCCCGCCTGCGGGTTGACGGACGACACGAGGTGCGGATAGAGGTAGATGAGGCCCGCGAAGACGACGAAGGCGATCAGCGTGGCCAGGACGTCCGCCCAGCCGATCGGCCGCACGATGCGCTTCACCCGGGGGCCCTTCTTCTTCAGGAAGACCAGGACAATCGCGGACACAACGAACGCGATGAACGTGGCCACGAGGAGGACGGCCGCGGTGTCCGGGTCGAGGAGGCCCTGGGGATTGGCGATGGGTGAACCCGACCCGGGCGTCGCGGGGAGCTGCTCCCCGCCCGTGTCCAAGTGGGCCAGGTTGAAGGCGAGCCCTGCGACGAGCAGGATCGCCAGGAACAGGAGGAGGGGGATGACCCAGACCGTCCTCCCCCGGAAGGCCGACGGCACGGTTCGGCCAAGGGCGGGGGGTGTCATAACGGTTTGCGGAAAACGAACCGCGCCCCGCGGAGTGCCGCGGGGCTCAGGCTTGCGCGATCTCGGAGAAGAAGCGCTCCCGCCGCCGCTTGCCCACCCACGCCAGGATGACTGCCGCCACGCCCGCGGTGAGGGCGAGGGAGAGGGCGACAATTCCTCCGAGTCCTGCGGGGCTCGACGCCAGGCCGAACGCGACCGGCGTCGTGCGGACCTGGCCCAGAGACGTGTTCCCCGTGGGCATGGCCGGGGACAGGAACGTCGTGAACGAGGCCGCGAGGATCAGGAACACGCCGATCGCGGCGAGGGTCACCGTGCACGACAGGGCCAGGACGATGGCCACCTTCTCGGGATGGAGGAGCTTCTTTCCCTTCGGGGAGAGCTCATAGTAGATCCATTTGCGGCCCTCGTCCACGCGCTTCACGAGGCCCGCGGCCTGGAGCTTCTCCAGGTGCTCGAGGAGCGTGGGCTTGCTCAGGCTGAGGAGGCCGCTCAGGTCGGTCACGGTCTGCCGGCGCTCGTCCAGCTTCTTCAGGATGTCCACGCGGACCTCGGAGGCGAGGGCCTTGAAGCTCTCCTGGTCCAGGGTGATCGTGGACGGTCCCGGGATCATCGGGGTTCGCATGTTCGAGAGCCCTCTTGAGGGCATCCCCATGATTCGGGATGAACCTAACGACGCCATGTCGGGCACGCAGCGGCCCCCGACTGCAATTCCCGGACGGCGACGGCATGGCACCCCCGGTCGCCCCGGGCTTCGAGCCGTTGCCAGGACAAAGGCTTAGGCTGCGGTCGGTAGTGAACCCCTGGTGGACCCCATGGCCGCCGTGGAGAAGGTCAACCTCGCGGAGAAGCTTGCCCAGTTTCACGATCTCTGGAGTCCCAAGATCGTGGGTCAGGTCAACGACTTCCACGTGAAGCTCGTGAAGCTGAGGGGCGAGTTCGTCTGGCACCATCACGACCGGGAGGACGAGCTCTTCCTGGTCCTCCGCGGCCGGATGACCGTGCAGCTCCCCGAGGGCGACGTCCACCTGGGTGAGGGGGAATTCGTCGTGGTCCCTCGCGGGATGGAGCACCGCCCGGTGGCGCACGAGGAGGCCCATGTCCTGCTCCTCGAGCCCGCGTCCACCGTGAACACGGGGAACGTGCGGGACACGCGGACGAAGAAGGACCTCGATCGAATCTGAGGGCTACTTGGGCACCTTCTGCCAGTCGTCCAGGAAACGCTTCAGGCCGACGTCGGTCAGGGTGTGCCCCGCCATCTTCTTCAGGACATCGAAGGGTACGGTGACGATGTCCGCGCCGAGCTTGGCCGCCTCGATCACGTGGAGCGGATGGCGGATGGAAGCCACGAGGACCTCGCAGTCCCAGTCGTAGTTGCCGAAGATCTGGACGATCTCCCGGACGACCTGCATCCCTTCCTGGCCCTGGTCGTCCAGGCGGCCGATGAACGGACTCACGTACTTCGCGCCCGCCTTCGCGGCGAGGATGGCCTGGTTCGCGCTGAAGATGAGGGTCGTGTTGATCCGCACGCCCTCCTTGGACAAGGCCTTGATCGCCTTGAGCCCCTCCGTGGTCATCTGGATCTTGACGACCACGTTCTTGTGCAGCTTGGCGAGCTTCCGGCCCTCCGGAATCATGTCCTCTGCCTTCGTGGACGTGACCTCGAGGCTGATGGGGCCGTCCACCAGGGCGAGGATGTCCTGAACGACCTCGGCCCACTTCCGGCCCGTCTTGGCCACGAGCGTGGGGTTCGTCGTGACGCCGTCCAGGACGCCCCACGACGCGGCCTCGCGGATCTCGTCGATGTTCGCGGTGTCGAGGAAAATCTTGACCATGGCCTTCCGCCGG
>DUJI01000013.1 GCA_013329855.1 Thermoplasmata archaeon
ACTTGCGAAAGGCGCTCGCCAGATCGGCGTAGGTGCGGTACGTGACGTCCCCGCCGAACTTGGGCTCCCGTACGATGGTGAGCGAGCCGCGGCGCGGGAACAGGACGAGCTTCGCGATGCCCAGGACGGGGTTGTCTTCCGTCTCCTGGGGCGGGCAGAAGGCCTTGCCGACCTTGCGCTCGACCTCCGCGGGGCTGTCGTTGATCAGCAGGCTCGCGTCGGGCTTCGACTTGGACATCTTCCCCGCGACGGGGTCCATGCGGCCTCCTCCCTCGAGGCTCGGGAGGAGCGGCGTGTGGAGGGCGACCACCTGCTTCCAGCCCAGCCTGGGCGCCACGTCGCGGTACAGCATGTGGGCGAGCCGCTGATCCATGCCCCCGTACGCGAGGTCGAGGCCCATCCAGGAGATGTCCGCGACCTGCATGGCCGGATAGATCAGCTCGGACGCGTCCAGGTCCGCCTCGTCCTCCTTGCGGCCCATGATCGTGAGGGCGCGCCGGATGCGCGCGACGCTGGAGGCCTTGGAGACCGCGATGACCTTCTGCCAGTACTCCGGATGGGTCACGAACTCGTTCGCGTACAGGAACTCCACGGAGTCGGGTAGGCCGACGGCGCGGAGCGCGTCCTTGAAGTACTCTGCGCAGGTCTGGATGGCGGCCAGGTCGCCACCCAGCTTGTCGTTGATGTACGCGTGCCAGTCCGCGAGGAAGACGATCGCGTGGAATCCGGCCCGGGCCAGATCGGCGATCTTCTGGCCCACGATGAGGGCCGTGCCGATGTGCATGAGGCCGGAGGGTTCGAGCCCGACGTACGCGCGCGGCGTGCCGCCCTTCTCCAGGAGGGATTGCAGCTCTTCGCGGGTCACGACCTCCTCCGCACCCCGCAGCACGAGCTCCAGGCGGTCCTCGACGGCCACGGAGGCCGCAACCCGCGGAACGGGGATAAACCTTTCAGCGGTCCTCGGGCCCCGAGGAACGACCCGCTCCTCGCCGGAGCGGGTCGCAGGGCATGGCGGGCCCTCAGAAGGCCCGCTGGACTTCGTAGACCACGTGCTCCGTGGGCGGGTTGACCTGGGCCACGAGTTGCTCGAGGTCGTGCTTGCTCGGCGCCTGCCACGTGCAGAAGGCGCGGTGGTCTCCGGACACCACGCTGACGGATTTCAGCGCATACCCGGCGGGCAGCTTGCCCGACTGGGCCATTCCGATGATGCGCTTCACGGTCGCGAAGGCGGCATCCGCGTTCTCTTGCTTCCAGGTGTGTTGGACGATCAGGTCGGCCATTCGATTCACCGTGAGGCTCATGAAGCCGGTCGTCGATAGCCTTGGAGCCGGTCTGGACCGGGTGGGGTTCATGGACGAGATCCGCCTCCGCATGGAGCACGACTTGCCGTTCAACAACGTGGCCAAGGTCTTCCTGGACGTGCGGATCTTCCGCTGGTGCAACTCCGTGGTGGACTACCTGGAGTTCCTGTCGGAGGACTCCGCGGCCTTGGACCACCTGGAGAAGGCCCTCCCGCGGTTCGTCGCGGGATTGCACAGCTCCGTCGTGTACCGATCGCGGAGCGATTCGCGGCTGGACGTCATGGTCCGGTGCCGCTGCTCGCCGCAGAACTCGACGGTCCGCATGACGGAGGGCCGGAACTGCCTGTGGAAGCCACCCGTCGTCTACGCGGAGGGCCGGGAAGAGCTCACGGTCCTCGCGCCGGAGCCGGACCGTTTCCGGTCCCTGTACCGGGACCTCCGCGGGGTGGCGAGGGTGGAGCGCCTGAAGAAGGTGGCCGTCTCCGCGGACGTCCTGCGGGTCTCCTACACCCTCTCCCTGTCCGAGCTCTTCCATGACCTGACGGCCAAGCAGCTCGAGATCCTGCTGCGGGCCGTGGAGCGGGGGTACTTCGACCTCCCGAAGGCCGTTTCCCTGGAACGCCTCGCGCAGGATGCGTCCCTGAGCGAGTCGACCCTGCAGGAGCATCTGAGCAAGGCGGAGTCCCGCCTCGTCCGCGCGCTCGCGCCCTACCTGCGCCTGTACGCCGCGTCGTTCCCGCGCTGACGGCGAGGCTACGACGACTTCTTGCGCTGGGCCTTCTCCCTCACGTTCTTCGCGGCGCGCTCCGTGGCCCCGGCGACCTTCTCGACGGCCGGGGTGACGGCCTTCACGGTCTTGTCCGCGACTTCCTTGGTGACCTGGACCGCCTTCTCGGCCGCGGGCTTCACAGACCTCGCGACGTCCTTGGCCGCGCGGCCCACGTCGTCGGCCACGGGCTTGAGCGCGCGGGTGGTCTCCTGGACCGCGGGCCGGATCGCGGCCACGGTCTTGTCGAGCGTCGGGCCGACCGCCTTCGCGGCCCGGTCGAGCGCGTCGCCCGTGGTCTTGATCACGCTCTTCGTGGCGCGGCCCAGCGTCTTCACGACGTGGTCCACGGGGTTCACGACGGCAGCGCACTGGGTGCAGTACGTGGCTCCCTCGGGAAGCGAGGAGCCGCACTGGGGACAGTACATGGCATTACCGCTGGACCCGTACAGCGCTCCCCGGATAGGCCTTTCGTTCCCGGATGCCGCGGGACGGGCATCCGGGCACCTATTTGAGCGCCTGGAGGGCCTCGCCGAACTTGTTCGCGTGGGCGTGCTCCGCCTTCGTGAGGACGTCGAAGTACTTCGCGATCTCCTCGAA
>DUJI01000126.1 GCA_013329855.1 Thermoplasmata archaeon
GACCTGGGTCAGGCGGCCGGCCGGCTGCGGGACGCGGGGTGGCGGGTCCAGGACGTCAAGGTCATGCTCATCCTCGAGGGCGACCCCGAGCTCACCCTGTACGAAAGCGGCAAGATCCTCGTGAAGACGGACGACGCGACCCATGCGAGAACCGCGATCGACCGCGTGTATGGGACGATCGGCCTGGCGGCCCCCGCGGCGCCCTCGGTCCCCGCATGAGCCGCGCTCCCGTCCAACCGAACATGCGTTAGCTATTTACCGTGCGGCCGGGATGGCCGGGCGGGGAGCGGAGGCAGCTGCGAGCGCGCGCGTGGGCAGTCATTCTCCTGGGGCTCGTCTTGGTCGCCGCGGGCCTCGGGTACTATCTCGTGTCGACGGCCCGGGGCACCCTGGCCATCCAGATCCGGGACGTGCCCGCGGACTGGACCCACGTCACGGTCACCTTCGCGCAGGTCAGCGTGCATCCGGCGAACGCGGACAACGAGAGCGGCTGGGTGTCCCTGAACCTCACGGAAACCCAGATCGACTTTCTGGCCCTGGGCAACCTGACCCAGCTCCTCGCCCTGGACCGCGTGGCACCGGGGCTCTACACCCAGATTCGGATCGTCGTGACCTCCGTCCGGGGAGTGCCCATGACCGGAGCGCCCGTCATGATGTCCGTGCTGGATGGCGTACTCAAGACGACGACCCCGTTCGTGCTCCACGGCGGAGGGACCACCACGGTCACGCTCGACCTCGATCTGGCCCAGTCCATCCGGGAGGCGAACGGCGTATGGGTCTTCACGCCGGTCCTGGGTCCCATCAGTGTGACCTGAGCGGGGCCGCCGTGCGCGAACCCTGCTGCGGGAGGGAGGCTCGGTGAAGCGCGTGCTCGATGCGTCCGCCCTCCTCACGGGACGGCAGTTTCCCGGAGAACTGGCTACGGTTCCCGGGGTCCTCCGGGAGCTGCAGCGGCACGGCATGACGCCGCAGCTCGAGGCGGTCCTGGAGACCCAGGTGCGTTGGCTCTCACCCGGGGGCCCGGCGCAGGAGCGCGTCCGCGCGGCGAGCGAATCGACGGGGGACGCTCACCGGCTGTCGCCCACGGACCGTGACCTCCTGGCCTTGGCCCTGGAGCTCGGCGCGACCCTCGTGACGGACGACTACTCGATCCAGAACCTGTGCCGCATCCTGGGCGTGCGCTTCGAGCCCATCCTCACGCCGGGAATCAAGGAGGCCTGGACTTGGTCGTACCGGTGCACCGGTTGCGGACGCACGTGGCCCGAGTGGCACGAGGAGTGCCCGACCTGCGGCTCCGCCTTGAAGACGGCGAGGCCGCGGGTCACACGTGGAAGGCGATGAGGAGCAGGTCGATCACGAACAGGAGGACGACGAGCACCTCGAGGAGGAGCATCCTCCGTCCCTCGAACTCGGCCTGGGCGACCTGGTAGATCTCGCTCAGGTCCTGCATCTTGGCCGCGACCGTGTGTCGCCAGGACTCCAGCTCGAACTTCCTCGTGCAGGCGCGGTACACCTTCCCCAGGAACCAGTCGCCCCAGAGCTTGGAGATGTTGTCCACCTGGAACGTGGCCTCGGACAGGTCCATGCGGAGTTCCGCGAGCTCCTTGACCTCCTCGCCCCCGCTGCGCAGCAGGGACGACCGCCGGAAGAGGTCCTCGAGGTCATCGTACGCCTTGTCGATCGCCTTGTCCAGGAACGCGTCGTACGTCCGGAGCTCGAGCAGCTGGAGGTTCGCGACCTCGAGGACGGCCAGGGTGTCCTCGTACGAGGCAGTCGGCTCGATCAGGAGGGCCGCGTCCCATTCCACGACGACGAGGTCGTCCTGGTAGTACGAGAGCCAGGACTTCCACGTGTCCTCGA
This sequence comes from Thermoplasmata archaeon, assembly GCA_013329855.1. Taxonomy (GTDB): domain Archaea; phylum Thermoplasmatota; class Thermoplasmata; order RBG-16-68-12; family RBG-16-68-12; genus RBG-16-68-12; species RBG-16-68-12 sp8695u. The sequence goes on from DUJI01000126.1 coordinate 1,861, forward strand.
CCTCCTCGTCGCTGATGTCGTCGGGCCTCGGGTCCGACGCGAGGAGCGCGGTGACCTCCCGGCGCCAGCCGTTCGCGAACGTGCGCACGGGATGCTCCGACACGGTCACGCAGTAGACCGTGTACGGCTCCGGGTCGATCGGGACATCGTACGAATCGTGCATGTACGGGACGAGGTCCTCCTCGATGCGCTCCGCGATGCGCGCGCAGTACTCGTCCAGGGTCTCCTCCTTCTCCGGGCCGCGGATCCGCACGTTGCCGAAGGGACGCAGGTCGCGGAGGCTCGCGGCCTCGAAGGGCGTCCGCAGGACGACGGAGAGGGCGCCCACCCCGAACAGCTTGACCGCGATGGTGAAGGTCAGCCGCCCGAGGTTCGTGTCCAGGTCCCGCTGGTCCAGGTGGACCAGGATGGGCTGGCCGAGCCGCGCGTACTTGGGGGCGGCGCGCTCGGGCACGATCCGGCCCGAGAGGAAGGGCATCGCGACGCGCCGCTGGACCTCGTCCAGGTCGATGGCGGCCCCGATGTCGAAGAGCCGGTAGTAGACCACCTCGCCCTTCATGCCTCGACCCGGAGAGGCCGCCCCGGCTTAAGGGATGCGGTCTCCGTCAGGCGCCGTATCGCCGCGTGCGCATCTGGTACGACCGAATCGCGCGGAGGAAGTCGATCTTCCGGAACCCGGGCCAGTACACGTCGACGAAGTAGAGCTCGGCGTACGCGAGTTGCCACAGGAGGAAGTTGGAGATGCGCTCCTCGCCGCTCGTGCGGAGGACGAGGTCCGGGTCCGGGAGGTCGGCCGTGTACAGCCGACGGGAGAAGAACTTCTCGTCGATGTCCTCAGGCTGGACCTTGCCCGCCTGCGCGTCGCGCACGACGTCTCGGATGGCGGTGAGGATCTCCTGCCGGCCGCCGTAGGCCACGGCCAGGTTGAACCGGTACTCGTCGTAGTCC
>DUJI01000215.1 GCA_013329855.1 Thermoplasmata archaeon
GAGCCTTCAGGGTCCGGAGCTGGGCCGCGAGCTGCCTCGCCCGGACGGGGACGAGGTCCGTAATCACCAGGTCGTCAATCTCCCTCAGGCGCACCAGATGGCGGGCGGCCACGGAGCCCGTACCCCCCGCGCCGAACAACACGAGACGGATGCTGTCACTCCTCAGTCCGCGGGACCGCGGGGCCCCCATGTAAAGACTTCGAAACCCCTCTTGAACCCTCGAGCTCCCACTCCCCCCGGAGCTTCGCGTACATGACGATGTCCCGGAACTGGCCGTGGGCGTGCACGGATTCCCGAAGCAATACCTCCGGGACGAAGCCCAGGCGTTCGGGGATCGCGCGGCTCTTCCGATTGTCCACGTCGACGCGGATTTCCACCCGATGGAGGCCAAGGGACTCGAAGGCGTAGTCGACCATTCGGCGGCAGGTGCGGGTCATGATCCCGCGTCCCTGGAACGTCTCGCCCAACCAGTATCCGATCTCCGCGCGTTGGTTCACTGGGTCCAGGTACACGTGGCCGATGATCCCCGCGAGTGCGCCGCGGTACTCGATGCCCGCATGGAATCCTTCCCCCCGGCCCATCTGCTCGTGGGCCCGATGGACGAACCCCTCTGTGTCCGCGACGGTCCGGGTCGTGTCGACCCAGGGCAGCCACTTCCGCAGGTACTCCCGGCTTCCGTCCATGAGGGCGAAGATCCTCGGGGCATCCCTGTCTCGCACGAGCCGAAGCTCGATCTCGTCGTCCACGCGGATCGACGCCGGGTACCGCGGGGTGAGTCGGACGGATTTCCCAATGGCCATGGTGCGGGGGCTGATGCCCGGCCCCGCTCCATCTACTTTGCGACCGCGGTCAGCGCTTGCCCTTCTTCGGCGGCGGGGCCTTCACGCCGACGTTCCGAGCGAGCTTCCGCAGCTCCGGCTCGCTCATCCACTCGACCCGGAGGTACTCGAACAGCTCCCGGTCGTTCATCCCGAGCCTCCGCCCCTCCTCGAGGCAGTGCTTGTACGCCTCGATCTCCGTGGGCGTGTCCGCGTAGCCCACGCCGTCCGGGAAGAGTTGCTTCCCTTCGCCGAACTGTCGAACGTGGACCAGCTCATGGACGATGTCCAGGTAGATGTCCCGCGGTTTCCCCGTCTTCAGGTAGTGGGTCGAGACGATCAGGTGGCCGTCCGCATCGCTGACGCCCATGTAGCCCCACGGCACGGAGAAGTACTCCACCCGGAGGCCCGCGAGGACACGGTGCGTTCGCGGCCCGAAGATGGCCTGGACCGCGGGTACGTCCTCGAAACCCTTGAACCGATCCGTGAACCGCTCGTAGTGTATGGGGACCCTACGCGGGATGCGGACCCGTGGCAGCGGCACCTTGGACGGCGTGATTCGACCCCTTCTCGCGAACGACCCGAAGCGCTCGTTCCACATGGGGTTTGGGGTTGATGGACTTGAACGCGTCCACGATGACGCCATCGGGCCCGATGACGTAGGTCACCCGCTTGGCCACGCCGAGGAGCCCGAGGGCGTTGTACGCGCGGCAGATTTCCTTGGCGGGGTCCGCGATGAGCGGGAAGTTCAGGCTGTGTTTCGCCCGGAACTCTCGATGGGACGTCTCGTCTTGCACGCTGACGCCGAGTACGACGGCCCCGAGCTCTTGGAACTCGCCCTGCTCATCCCGGAACGCGCAAGCTTCCATCGTGCAGCCGGTCGTCATGTCCGCCGGGTAGAAGTACAGGACGATGGGGCGGCCCGCGAAGTCCGCGAGCCGGACGGGCTGGCCATCCTGGTCGACGCCGCTGAAGTCAGGTGCCTTGGTCCCGGGAGCGAGGATGTCCGCCATGGTCTCGGCCCAATCGAGTGGCGCGTCCGGCTTGAATCCTTGCCCGAATTCGGAGCCCCGGAGGACTCTTGTCGAAAAGGTCAAAGTGGAGGACTAATCAATCTAACAGATGGCTAATTGACATATACAACATGAAAACGTTTAGTACACACTACGTTCCTTGGCATCCCCCTATGTCCGAGGAAACGCCCGGAAGCTCTCTTGAGCAACTCCGGTCATCGTACCGACTCGTGAGGGAACCCAGGATGCAGCGCGTCCTGCGCCTCCAGGCGGCCCTGGGCGGCGCCATCCGGGAATACCTCAACGGGCAGGGCTTCGTGGAGCTGCTTCCTCCGATCATCGGTCCCGCCTCGGACCCAGGTATCCGCGGGGCCAAGCAGGCCGTCATCGACTTCTACGGGAAGCCCTACATCGTCATGTCCAGCGCGATCCTCTACAAGCAGATGATGGCCGCGGCCCTTGGTCGGGTCTACTTCTTCTCCCCCAACGTGCGGCTGGAACCTCTCGAGACCGCGACGACCCGGCGCCATCTCGTGGAATTCGTCCAGGTGGACATCGAAGAGGCCGGTGCGGGGTACCAGGACGCGATGCGCCGGGCGGAGGACCTCGTGAGCCACGTTCACGACCGCATGAAGGAACGTTTCTCCGGCGAACTCGCGGCCCTGGGTCGCTCCCTGAACGGGGCCCATGCGCCGTTCCGTCGGCTGCGGTATGAGGAGGCATTGGAGATTCTCAGGGACCACGGCCGCCCCATTCCGTACGGGGTCGAACTTCCCTGGGAGCACGAGGAGTACCTCTCCTCCCTGTTCCCGGAGCCCTTCTTCGTGTACGACTATCCGCGGGAGTCCCGCGGGTTCTACGACCGCGAGGATCCGGACCGACCCGGAATCCTGCGGGACTTCGACCTCCTGTATCCCGAGGGCTTCGGCGAGGCGATCAGCGGCGCGGAACGCCAGTACGAGTACGACCAGGTAGTCCGCCGCCTCCGGGAGACCGGCGAGGACCCGGGCCGGTACGGCTGGTATCTGGACATGCTCCGGAAGGGCATCCCGCAGTCCGCGGGCTTCGGGATGGGGATCGAACGGCTGACGCGGTACATCTGCGGTCTCAAGGCGGTCTGGGAGGCCCGGCCGTACCCCAAGGTTGCCGGGGTCTACTCGCCCTAGGCGGCCCGAAATCCGCGGCCATCCCCCACGGTTCAAGTAGAAGGGGCGATTCGACCTAGCGTGGCCAAGTTCGTCCGGTACGGACCCGCGCCGCGGTACGGCATGCCCGAGGCGGGTTTCTGTGCCTCATCCTTCGTGCTCGTGCGCAACGGGCGCAAGATCCTTGCTGGGATTCCCTCGGAGCACCGCAAGTGGCGGGAGCAGTGGCAGCCCAACATCCGCAC
>DUJI01000249.1 GCA_013329855.1 Thermoplasmata archaeon
GCGCTTGGCCGCCTCGATGCCCCGGTAGTACATGGGGATGCGGATGTTCGCGCTCCGGTTCCGCTTGGACCAGGCGATGAACACGGGGGCCTCGTAGCCCGGGACCAGACGGCGGTACGAGTTGGTCGTCGGGTTCGTGAAGGCGCACAGGGCGCGGGCGTGGTCCATGAGGCCGCCGATGTAGTAGCGGCAGGTCTGGCTGATCTCCGCGTACTCGTCGTCCGGGTCGTACATCCGGTTCTTACCCTTCGTCCAGACGGACTGGTGGACGTGCATCCCGCTTGCGTTGTCCCCGAAGATGGGTTTGGGCATGAACGTGGCCATCATCCCCATCTCGTGGGCGACCATCTTCATCACATACCGGTACGTGACGCAGGCGTCCGCCGTCGGGACGAGCTCGTTGTACCGCATGTCGATTTCGCACTGGCCCGCGGTGGCCACCTCGTGGTGGTGCGCGTCCAGGGTCATGCCGAAGTGGTCGATGAGGACGCGGCAGGCCTCGTTGCGGAAGTCCTGGAGGCTGTCCACGGGCGGAGCAGGGTAGTAGCCCTCCTTGAACCGCACGGGGAAGTCCTTGCCCCCGTTGTCGTGCCAGGGCGCTTCGCGGCTGATGATCTCGTACCCGGCGCCGGACCAGGGGTTCCGCGCATGGTCCGGGGTGGGTGTGAGCCGGATCCCGTCGAAGACGAAGAACTCAATCTCCGGCCCCCAGTACGTCGTGTCGTAGCCGGAATCCTTGGCGTACTGGACTGCCTTCTGGGCGATGTAGCGCGAGTCGCGCGTGAAGCGCTCGTACGTGCCGCCCTCGTACACGTCCACGATCATCCGCGCGGTCCGGTGCTCGCTGTTATACCAGGGCAGGACCGCGAACGTGGACGGGTCGGGCTTCATGACCATGTCCGACTCGTGAATCTCCTTGAACCCGCGAATCGAGGACCCGTCCAGCTTCCCCACGCCTCGTTTGAACTCGTCGGGACCAAGTGACGTCGAGGGAATCGTGATGTGTTGGAGTCCCCCGACGAGGTCCACGAACTGCAGATCGATCCAGCGGATCTTCTCCTCCCGGATCCGCTTCAGCACAAGCTCTACACCGTTGGCCTTCCTGGTCGCCATCCGCTTCCTCCCTCGGAATCCCCCGGAGGGGCCTGGCCGGACGGAGGGTTCCGCCCTGCCTGGCCTATTGAAGGAAATGATACATATATAAACGATAACGCCCTTCAACCGTACAATTGACCGGTCATCGCACGCTGGGTGATACAATGTCGCAGCAACGGGCCCTTCTTGCGGAGGATATCGAGCATTCGACCGATCCCGCCACTCCATTAGGAGAGCCTAAAAGTGGGGGGGAAACACGGTGACGCCCGCGGTCAAGCTGGATGAGTTGGACCTCCGCATCGTCGCCCTGTTGAACCAGGACGCGCGCAAGTCCTACCGGGACATCGCGCGGGAGATCCAGGCGAGCATCAGCACGGTCTCCAACCGGATCCGCAAGCTCGAGTCCGAGGGCGTGATCACGGGCTACGCACCGCTCATCGACGAGTCCAAGATCGGCTTTGATGTCCTGGCCATCGTCGGTGTGAAGATCCACAAGGGCAAGCTCCTCGAGGTGCAGCGGCGCATCGCGAAGGACGAGCGCGTGACCCACGTCTTCGACGTCACGGGCGAGTGGGATTCGATTCTCGTCGTGCGCCTCAAGAGCACCCGCGAGCTGGACGGGTTCATCAAGCGCCTCGGGTCCATGGAATACGTCGAGAACACGTACACCCAGGTCGTCCTGAACGTGGTCAAGGAGGAGCGCCGGGTCCTCCCCTGACCCCCGAGTAAAGGGAGTTCCTACGGAACCTATATCTCGCCAGAGCCCCCCATTCTACCCACCCGGAGTGGAGGGACATGGCAGGGTACCTGAACTTCGACCCGAACCGGAAGCTCGAGTTCGAGCCGGGGCGTCCCCTGGAGTTCAATCCGGGCCGGCCCTTGGAGTTCCTACCCAACCGCGAACTGGAGTTCCAACCGAACCGGGACCTTGGATTCGGTCACCGCGGAATCGTGTTCCGGGGGTATATCTGCCCCATTTGCGGAGCCCTAGTGGCCCCGGATGCGGCGAACTGCAATGAGTGCGGCGCCGTGTTCGAAGGCCCGCCCGCTCCGCCGCCTCCAACCCCGGCCACGCCGGCCGGAGGCCGCCGACGGGGAAGCTCGAAATCACCTCCGCCGACACCCAAGGCACCCGTCCCGCCCGTGAGGCCCGGCGCCTCGTACTGCTCGTACTGCGGCGTCCAGCTCCATGCGGGGGACACCTTCTGCTGGAACTGCGGCACCCGCGTCGCGGGGGGTACCGAGGCCGTGAAGCTGCCCGCGAGGAAGACGGAGCCCGTCACCCGGGAGTGGCGGCGCCCCGGGGAGCGTTGAGAACATGGCATGGTTGCTCGGCTTGAGCCCGTACACCTGGATCATGATCGCCTTCATCGTGTTGCTGTTCCTGGTCATGGCCCTGGGCGATATCGGGGGAATCGACTTCGACCACGACATCGGCGGGGGAGGCGACATCGACGGAGGCCTGAGCCCCCTCAGCCTGCCGATCATCGCGTCCTTCGGCGCGGCCTTCGGCGGATTCGGCACGATCTTCGAGTACCTGAAGTACGGCGAGGTCCTGACGCCCCTCCTGGCCGCCGCGTGCGCAGGGCTCGTGGGCGCCGGCATGTACGTCCTCATGCTCAACGTGTTCGTCAAGACCCAGGCGGAGACCAAGGTGGACCTGGAGACGTTGATGGGATACAAGGGCCAGGTCCTCGTCCCGATCCGTCCGGGTCAGCCGGGGCAGATCGTCGTGGTCACCGAGGCCCGCGGGCGGACGCTCCTGCAGGCCGTCTCCGACACGGAGATCACGACGGATGAGCACGTGGTCGTGGACAGCGTCGTAGGGAACTCGGTCAAGGTACACAAGGTGTGAGACGGAGAGGTGATCGTTGTGGCGGGGGAAGAAAATTTGAGGTTTGTGTTCCTGGGAATCGTGATCGTCGTCTTTGCGGCCATCCTTCTGTACGCGAGCCGCTACAAGAAGGTGCCCCCGAACATGGCCATGGTCGTCTTCGGAAAGAAGCAGAAGGGGCGCGGGGGTCGTGGCTACCAGGTCCTTTCCGGAGGCGCCAAGCTCATCGTACCCATCGTCGAGTCCGTCGAGTGGCTGCGCCTGGATGTCCGTACGTTGGACCTCGTCGTCTCGGAGATCGTGACGGATGTCAAGCGGTCCGGCGCACGAATCAACATCAAAGCCGTGGCCCAGGTCAAGATCTCCTCGGACGAGGCGACGCTGAACACCGCGGCCGAGAACCTGCTCGGGAAGACGGAGCAGCAGGTCGACGAGATCGCCCTCAAGACGCTCGAGGGCCACGTCCGTGGGGTGTGCGCCACTCTGACCGTCGAAGAGGTCAACTCGGACCGGGACGCCATCGCGTCGAAGATCCTCGGCATGGCCGGCAATGACCTCCGGAACATGGGCATCGAGATCCGGTCCTTCGTGATCAAGGAGATCGAGGACGCGCAGGGCTACCTGACCGCGCTCGGCGTCAAGCGCACGGAGGAGGTCAAGCGCGATGCGCGCGTCGGCAAGGCCAACGCGAACCGTGAGGCCACCGTCGCGGAGGCCACCGCCGCCCAGGAGGCGGAGAAGGCGAACGCCCAGGCCGAGGCGAACGTCGCGCAGTACCACCGGGACCGGGACGTGATCAAGCAGCAGTCCGAGGCCACCGTGGAGCTGGAGCGGGCCAACAAGGAGATCGCCTTCCAGCTGCAGACCGCGAAGAGGAACCAGGAGCTCATCGTGGAGCAGCGGAAGATTGACATCCGCGCGAAGGAGCAGGAGGTCCTGGTCCAGCAGCAGGAGGTCCTGCGCCGGGAGCAGGAGCAGACCGCCGCGCAGGTCGTCCCCGCGAAGGCCGCGGCGGACGCCGTGGCCGCCCAGGCGGACGGGGAGAAGAGGAAGTTAATCATCACCGCGGAGGGCGAGAAGGAGCGCGCCATCCTCGTGGCCGAGGGGGAGCGCGAGCGCCTCGCCCGCACGGCGATGGGCGAGGCCGAGCGGATCCGCCAGGAAGGGACGGCGGAGGCGGACATCATCCGGCTGAAGGGCGAGGCCCAGGCGTACGCGATCAAGGCCACCGGGCTCGCCGAGGCCACCGCGATGCAGGCGAAGGCCGAGGCCTGGGAGAAGTACGGCAAGGCCGCGGTCACCCAGCTCATCGTGGAGAAGCTGCCGGAGATCGTCCAGAACGCCGCGAAGTCCCTGGAGTCGACCCAGAAGCTCATCATCATGGGTGAGCGCGGGCCGTCCCAGCTCGTCGGAAGCGTCGTGGACATCGCCGCGACCGCCCCCGCGCTCGTGAAGGCCCTGACCGGGATGGACCTCTCCGAGCTAGCAGGCAAGCTGAAGGACATCACGAAGTGAGGGCGTGGCCACGCCCCGGGTCGAGTGGTCCCTCAACCGGGACCCCGACCTCCTTATTGAGATCTGGTCCACCGAAGCCTTGGTCGAGGCGGTCCTTGGGGCGCTGCTCGAGGACCCCGAGGCGATGAAGCGAGCGGTCTCCCTCCTGACCGCCGGAAGGAAGCCGAACGGGGGCGCCTAGAGCGTCATCACGACGACGTCTTTGACGGACCGCATGCCCTTGAAGGGCAGGATGAACCGGCCCTCGGGATCCGTCTTGAACTCCTTTCCACCCACATTCTCCGCAGGCAGCACAAGGACGTCCGATAGCTTGCCGCTCTTCGTGTTCACGATGAAATTGTCGATCGTCCCGAGGATCTGCCCGTCGTTGGTCATGACGGTCTTCCCCCGGAGCTCGGTTGCGAACTTCTTCATCCCATCACCCGCATCGGTGAGGGCCCTCCGCGGCCCCGCCGCGTCGGGATCCCATCCCTTTGTCTGACATACATCTGACGCGACCTATATGAGGCTTGTGTCAACGCCTGGCCGCGATGGACGTCAGCGCTCGACCTGCCATTCGCGGGGCGGCGGGGCGCGGACCATGGGTTGCCGCATGCTCTTGAGGAACGGCCAGACCCCGCCCACGATGCCCAGGACGACCGCGATCAGAAGGAACCACCAGCCGAGGGCGGCGCCCCAGCTCAGAGTCGTGCCGCCCACGACCACAGAGCCCCAGTATCCGGTGATCGCGGACCAGCGCGTGCTCAAGGCCGCGGCAGGCGGTGCCGTAAGGATCGGGTAGAGGAGGGCCACGAACGCGAAGACCACGACGACCAGGCCCGTGATCAAGAGACCGATCCCCGGAATGCCCTCGAACCACTTCAGCGAGTAGAGGGCGAACACGACGAGGAGGACGAGCAGGAACACCACGAGGAGGACGTAGGACGTCCCCATCGAATTGGCCAGCGCGGGTGCCACGAAGTTGGGTCGGGAGTACGACTGAATGACCGTGTCCGTCCAGACTCCGCCCTGGTAGGCGACCGAGGTGAGCGTGGTCCAACCGAACGTCGTGACCGTGTAGTCGCCGCCCCCGTCGTCTGCCGTGATCGACCAGAGGGGACTGGCCATGGCGAGGAGCGTGAAGACCACACCAAGGGCGAGGAACACCCGGGCCCACCCGAGCCCCAAGAACCTGTTCACGTAGGTCCTGACCGACTGTGCCGCGGACATATCCCCGGCAAGGTGTGTGGCGGATAAAAAAGGTACGACCAGGCGTTCACGCGCCCGTGCTCAGCGGTAGTACCCGAGGACCTCTTCCTTCTGCCGGCGGGCCGTGCCCCGTTCCATGGCCTTGCCCAGGTTCTCGTAGAACTTGACCGTCTCCTCGTCCAGGCTCGGCCGCACGACCTTCACGGCCTCCTGGAAATGGGAGAGGGTGACCTTCTTGGCATCCTTCTTCTCCCGCAAGGCGAGCATGGCGGCCTCCCGGCACAGGCCCTCGATGTCCGCGCCCGTGTACCCGTCGAGCTCCTCCGCGAGCTCGTCCAGATCGACGCTCTCCAGGGGCATGCTCTTCGTGTGGACCTTGAGAATCTCGAGACGCGCCGCCCGGTCGGGCGCGGGGACGAGCAGGATCCGGTCGAACCGGCCCGTGCGCAGGAGCGCGGGGTCGACCATGTCCGGGCGGTTCGTCGCGCCGACGACCACGACGCCCTCCAGGGTCTCTAGGCCGTCCATGGACGTGAGGAGCTGGTTCACCACGCGCTCGCTCACGCCGGAATCGTTGTCGAAACCGCGCCGGTGGGCGATCGCGTCCAGTTCGTCGAGGAACACGATGCAGGGGGCGACTTGCTTGGCCTTCTTGAAGATCGTCCGCACGGCCTTCTCCGACTCCCCGACCCACTTGGACATGACCTCGGGGCCCTTGATGGAGATGAAGTTCGCCTCGGACTCGTTGGCCACGGCCTTGGCCAGGAGGGTCTTGCCGGAACCGGGCGGACCATAGAGCAGGATGCCGCGGGGCGGCTTGATTCCCATCCGCTTGAAGGCCTCGGGGTCCTTCAGAGGCATCTCCACGGCCTCGCGCAGCTTGAGCTTCACATCGCCCAGGCCGCCCACGTCGTTCCAGGAGATCTTGGGTATCTCCACGAGGACCTCGCGCATGGCGCTCGGCTCGACCTCCTTGAGCGCGTTCTTGAAGTCCTCGGGCAGGACCCGCATCTTCTCCAGGGTCTCCGCGGGAATGGGCTTCTCCAGATCGATATCGGGCAGGTAGCGGCGCAACGCCTTCATGGCCGCCTCCCGAGCGAGGGCCGCCAGGTCCGCGCCGACGAACCCGTGGGTCACGTCGGCGAGCTCCCCGAGCAGCTGGTCCCGTTCCTCCTCGACCCCCTCGATGGGCATGCCGCGGGTGTGAATCTGGAGGACCTCCTTCCGACCGTTGCGGTCGGGCACGCCAATCTCGATCTCCCGGTCGAAGCGGCCGGGACGGCGCAGCGCAGGATCGATCGCCTCGTCCCGGTTCGTCGCGCCGATGACAATGACCTGGCCACGCCCCGTGAGGCCGTCCATCAGGGTGAGGAGCTGCGCGACGACGCGGCGCTCGACCTCCCCGGTGACCTCCTCGCGCTTGGGCGCGATGGAATCAAGCTCGTCGATGAACAGGACGGAGGGCGCATTCTTCTGGGCTTCCTCGAACTTCTCCCGGAGCCGCTCCTCGCTCTGGCCGTAGTACTTGGACATGATCTCCGGGCCCTGGATGGAGTAGAAATTGGCCCCGGCCTCGTTGGCCACGGCCTTCGCGATCAGGGTCTTGCCCGTACCCGGAGGGCCGTAGAGGAGGACGCCCTTGGGCGGGTCGATGCCGAGTCGCTCGAAGAGCTCCGCGTGCTTCAGGGGGAGCTCGATCATCTCGCGGACCTTCATCAGCTCCTCCTTGAGGCCGCCGATGTCCTCGTAGGTGACCGTGGGGGTGAGGACCTCGCCCTCGCGGACGGGCTCCTCCTTCATCTCGACGATCGTGTCGTCGTTGATCTGGACGACGCCCTTGGGCGCCGTGTTGATGACCATGAAGGGCAGCGCGCCGCCCATGAGGGCGATGCCCGGAACGATGACCACGTCGCCCTTGTTCAGCGGGCGCTTGAGCAAGCCGCGCTTCACGAAGTTCTCGATGCCCTGCCCGAAGGAGATTTTGTGGCCCTCGCTGATGATCGGGGCGATGGTCACGCGCTCGGCCTGGAGGACCTCGGCCTTCCGCACCTCGACCTTGTCCCCGAGGCTCACGCCCACGTTCCGGCGGACGAGGCCGTCGATTCGGATGAGGCCCTTGCCCTCGTCTTCCTGCATGACGCGGAAGAGCTTCGCCGCGGTGGACTTCTTCCCCACGATCTGGATAATCTCGCCCACGTCGACGCCCAGGGCGAGACGCGTCTTCGTGTCGACGCGGGCACGGCCCAGGCCGACATCACTCTGCGGCGCTTCGGCGACCTTGAGAACGACCCTTTCGGGCACGGCCGTTCAAAATCCGGCCGGCTTATATCAACGTTGTGGGCGCTTTGTCAATGTTACGTCTGGAGAGAATGGAGCGCCGCATCACTCGTTCTGCACGCGGCGCTCCTTCACCTCGCTGGACTCGTGGACGACGAGCTCCTGCGCGACGACCGTGTCAATGCGGCAGTGGGGACCGATGCGGACGTCCTGACCCTGCACGTACGCCGCGGTGGTCCGAACGAGATCCACATCCTGGCCCACGATCCGGTCCACGGTGAGGTCCCCGCGGGATCGCAGGAAGCCGCCGGACACCCGGACGACGATGTCCTGGCCTTGGATCGTGCCGATCCGCGACGAACCGCCCAGCTCGATATCCACATCCTGCGCCTTGAGTTCCCCCCGGACCTGCACATTCCCGGCGGAGTGGAAGTCCTGTGCGGAGAGGCTGCCATCGACGCGGAGGGAACCGCTGGCCGAGACGTCCACGGCGTTCAGGTCCTTGGCTACCTCGAGGGCGCCGCTCACGTCCACATCCTCCGCGTGGAGGGACCCAGCGACCCGGCTCGAACCGGAGGACCGGAAGTCCACGCACCGCACGTCCCCGTCGAGGTCGCAGGACCCGGACACCCTCACTGTCTGGCACTCGAGGGGACCTTGGATTCGCCCGCTGCCCGCCACCTTGAACTCGACCGTCTTCACGGGGTTGCCCGATACGACGCCGGAGCCGACGATCCGGATCTCCTCGCCGCTGAGCTTCACCCCGACGCCGGAGAAATCCATGGATCGCATGGTCTCCGAGGTCGCACGGACGGACTCGCTCACGGCCCGCATGGACTCCTGGCTCGCGCGCAAGGCCTCGTCGGTCGCCCGCTGGACGGCCTCGTGGATGGAAGCGGTCAGGTCGGGACCGGGGGACGCGGCCTCCGGCTCCTCGGGCTCCGCGTCGTACCGGGCCTTGATGTCCAAGTAGGTCTTCTCCGAGATCTCTCCTCGGGCCAGGCGCTCTTCGAGGCGCTGCAGGATGTCCTTGCGCTTCATCGGGTCCACCGCGTAACCCGCGCCGTCTCGAAATACATTTCCTTCACGGCCATGCCACCTGCGGGGGAGGAGGCCCGAGCCGCCATCCTCCGGCGGGCGGGCGATCCACGCCGGTGCAGGGCGTGGGACCTTCGGGACCGGGGAAGGGTCAGCGCATTCATGAGCAACTCCAGGATTCCTGCCGTCTTGGGCTGGTACATGGCACGAGACAGCCACGGGGCGTTACTTAGCCAAGCTCCGCGGACAAAAATAACATCCTAACCTGGGCGGACTTCATCGTCTCCCGCGAAGGAGAAATATCCCGACAACGGCCAGAAGAACGTTGAAGTACGCCCAGAGGCGTCGCGCCCTAGTCGATGCCCGAACCCCTCGAGCTCGTCCGAATCGCCTCCTCGGAGACCCGGCGACAGATCCTCCGCCTCCTCCAGCAGGGCTTCGACCATCCGGAGGACCTCGCGAAGAAGCTGAACATCCGGAGGACCTCCGTGGACAAGCAGCTCCTCGAGCTGTTCGAGTGGGGGTTGGTGGACCGGGCCGCGGTCTTCCCCCCGGACGGCCGTCCGCGGATCGTGTACCAGGTGACCCAGCGGGGGAAGGACCTGCTGGACCTCCTCGAGCGCGTGGTCAAGGAGTACCGGACCTCCTTCCGCGCGGACTACGACCGGGAGCTCGAGGCCCTGGAGGCCCGGCTGGCGGCGGGGGAGATCGCGGAGGAGATGTACTTCAAGAAGCGGAAGGAGCTCGACGCCCGGTACGCGTCAGTCCTCTGAC
>DUJI01000046.1 GCA_013329855.1 Thermoplasmata archaeon
CTGCGGCGCCGCGAGGCGCGCGCCTCGGACGACATGCCCGTCCGCGCGATCACGGCGCCGGACGAGGTGCGGTCCCTCCAGGCCGCCGTGGAGACCGTGCACGTGGACCCGGCCATGGACGCGTACATGGTCGCCATCGTGGCCGGGACGCGGGCCCACACCCAGGTCGAGATCGGCGCGAGCCCCCGCGGCTCCCTCGCCCTGCTCAAGCTCTCCCGAGCCCGCGCCGCGCTCGCGAACCGCGACTTCGTCACCCCGGACGATGTGAAGGCCGTGGCGCCCTACGCGCTGGCCCACCGGATCATCTTGAAGCCCGACCCCTGGATCCGCGGCGTACGGACGTCCGCGGTCCTCGCGGACGTGCTGAACCAGACGCCCGTCCCCAAGGTGCCCTGAGATGCGCACGCCGCTCGCCGGAGCCCTGTTCGCCGTGGCCATGGCGGCCCTCCTGGGCGGCCTCGCCCTGCGGAGCTGGCCCCTCGTCCTGCTCTCCCTGCCGCCCCTCGTGTTCCTCGCCCTGGGTTCCCTGGACGCTCCGCCGCGGCCGCGGCTCGTCGCGATGCGCGCCCTGAACCGGGATCGCCTCTCCGTGGGCTCGGAGGCGGAGGTCCGCCTCCGCCTGACGAACGAGGGGCCGGCCCTGGGCCTCCTGGAGGTGGTCGACCCGCTGCCTCCGGAGCTCGTCGTCACCCGGGGCACGAACCACACGATCCTCTCCCTGGCGCGGGACGAGACCGTGGAGCTCGTGTACGAGGTGCGGCCCACCCTGAAGGGCGACTACGCGATCGGCCCGCTCCGCGCGCGGTCCCTGGATCCGCTCGGCCTCGGTGCGGAGGACGCCGTGGTGGCCGAGACGTCGTCCCTCTCCGTGGCCCCCGCCATGGAGTCCCTGGCCCGCGCGAAGCTCGGTCCGCGCCGCACGCGGCCGTGGTTCGGCCACGTGCCCTCGCGGCACATCGGCGTGGGCTCCGAGTTCTGGGGCGTGCGCGAGTACGTCCCCGGGGACGACATGCGGCGGATCAACTGGAAGGCCTCCGCGCGCTTCGACGCCCTCTTCTCCAACGAGTACCAGGGGGAGCGTTCCGGGGACGTCGTGATCATCCTGGACGCGCGGCGGGAGAGCGCGATCGGCACGCCCACGGTGAACGCCGTGGAGATCGGCGTGCGCGCGGCCCTCGGGGTTGCCGAGCACGTCCTCGCGTCGAAGAACCGCGTCGGTCTGATCGTCCAGCGGGACGTGCTGGACTGGGTGCCGCCCGCGTTCGGGCGGAAGCAGCTGTACCGGATCCTGGACCACCTGATCCACGTGCGGGCCGGCGGCGAGTGGCCCCTCTCCTTTGTCACGTGGGTCCTCACGCGGTATTTCCCGCGGGACGCCCTCGTCGTGCTCATCTCGCCCCTCACGGACCGGATGTCCCTGGACGCGGTGATGACCCTGGCCGCGCACGGGTACGACGTCTCGATCCTGTCACCGTCGCCCCTGGAGATCGAGCGGAGGCTTGTCGCGCCGACGGTCGAGGCGGAGACCGCGTACCGGATCCTGCTCATGGAGCGCGAGAACCTGGTGGCCCAGCTGCGGCGGGTCGCCCAGGTCGTGGACTGGGACCCCGCGACGCCCCTGGCCCTGCCGCTGAGGAGGATGGGGATGTGGCCTCGGCCCGCGTGACCGTCCTCCTGCTCGGGGCCTTGCCCCTCGCCGCGGTCGCGGGCCTCGCCGCGTGGGCCCTCCTCGATCTCCTGGCGATTCCCAAGATCGGGCTCGTGCAGTCCCTCGTCGTCCTCCTGCTGGCCAGCCTCGCGGCGATCGCCGTCGGGCTCCGCTTCCGCCTCCCCGTCCTGGGTCGCCTCGGCCTCGTCCTGGTCGTCTTGACGTACTTCGGCACGCACGTCTTCGTCCTGCCCATGGACCCCGCGGCCGCCCTGCTCTACCTGACCCTGGCCCTCGTGGCCGTCGAGCTGCGGATCCTCGCGAACCGGTTCGCGCCGATCTTCGCGGAGAAGCTGGAGCCCGAGGACCGCCAGCGCGTGACGGAGGCCCTCCAGCGTTCCGCGCTGCGCATCATCGCCGCGGGAGGGGTCGCGTACCTGGGCTCCTACCTGGCCGCCGACCTCGCCTTCGCGGGGACCCTGCCCGCGCGGACGATCCCCACGGCCCTGCTCCTGTCCGCCGCCCTC
Source organism: Thermoplasmata archaeon (assembly GCA_013329855.1). Classification (GTDB taxonomy): domain Archaea; phylum Thermoplasmatota; class Thermoplasmata; order RBG-16-68-12; family RBG-16-68-12; genus RBG-16-68-12; species RBG-16-68-12 sp8695u. The sequence continues at coordinate 2,176 of DUJI01000046.1, forward strand.
GTCGCGGTCGTCCTCCTCCTGGCCCTGTGGCCCATCCTCGAGCGGCGCCGGGCGTGGAGCGTGGCGGAGGAGTATCCCATCCAAACGCCTAAGTAGGCCCACCCAATTGCCACGGCCCACTGCCCCGGTGGTCTAGCGGTCTATGATCCCGGCCTGTCGAGCCGGGTGCTCGGGTTCGAATCCCGACCGGGGCGTTCACCTCGTGGAATGGGTCGCCGTCAGGATCCGACGGACGGGCTCGCGACGAATTGTCGCATCACTATCGCGAGCTCGGGAGGGATACCGTGCTGACGGGTGCATCCCACACAATGCACCATTGACCGTCGCGTCCACGGCGCCACATCACGACGTAGTGGCCTTTGTCCTCGGAGGACTTCATGCCCGGCGCGGCGAGAGGCCCCGCGGAAAAGCTGACAGTGTATCGACCGCGCTCGACGGCGACAGACCCGCTTGCGACCACGTCCTCCGTGTCGAGGGTGAAAACCCACTTCCCCCACTGCATGGCTCGCTTCCAGAAATCCCGCACCGCGTCACGTCCCACAAGGGGCTCCGCGTTCGGCGGCATCTGCCAGCAGTCTTCGGCGAACATCTGGGAGACCCGGTCCGCATCCCCTGCCGCATACCACTTGCAGATGTTCGCATTGTGCTCTTCGATCGTCTTGCGGACTGCGTCGGATTCGGACATGCGTCCCCTCCAACTGGCGGAGGTTGACATCCTGACTGGCCTACTAATACCCTCTCACAGAGAACCTCCCGACCGGGCGTTCTCCTCCCGTTCTGCACCTGCGCGAGCTTCATTCTCCTGCACGGGAAGTTGCTATCGTTTTCGCGGATCCCTCCCCGTAGCCCGGATGGTCCGCCTTACGCTTCTCCACCGCCACCTCGACAGGTCGCACTCGATGCTGCTCGGCCATCCGCTTGATCCCTCCAATCGCAAGATTGGCCAACCGCAGTGCCTCCTTTCGCAGGTAGATCCGGTCGATGACAGCGCCCAGGAAGGGGTAGGGCGCGTGATACCCAACCCAGCAGGTCACCTTGGTCTTGCCCGCCTCCGCGTCCTCGAATCGGAACCGGAGCTGCATGTTCATCCTGGCGGGAATTCCCCGGGAGGCCCTCATCATCCAGCCTTCGTCCTCCTTCCATTCGACCGATCGTGCCTCCCACTCCATGTCACGCCCCAGGAGTGTGCCGGCGTATTGAGTGACTTTCCCCATTCCTGCTGAGTCGGGCAGCTCGAGGATCTGCGTCTTCCTCACCGGCTCGAACCACTCGGGGACGTTGTAGCACCAGTCCGTGTAGTAGAAGAGTTCCCGTCTCCCGGCCTCGACGATTCCGGAAGCTTCAACGTGGCCCATAGCTCGCACCTACGTCATTCGCCTCTCCCCGACCCGGTGCCCCGCGGGCGCGATCTCCGCCAAAGCGGGTATCGTCCCCGACTGGCACGTGCGCGTCTAGAGCTGAGTCAACTCGCCGGTCGCAGAGTGGAACCCTACCCTGAGCGCTTCCCCGTCCATCGAGCTTGGGATAGCCCACAGCGTGCGGGTAAGCAAAGGACGTGCGGTCCATCGGTTCAGAAGATCGAATCCGGTGGGGTCGAAGCCCGGGCAGGAGACTCACCAGTAGACTCAACCCCCTCGTTTCACGATGACAATCGTCTGGCCTTCCGGGGACGTCGTCACGGAAAGCACCTGGTGGCCCAGCAGGCGTGCCAGGGCCGGCAAGTCCTCCTTGGCCGCCGGATCCCGGGTGGCCGTCTCCAGGATGCCGCCGACCGGAAGAGCACTGACTTGACGGCGGAACTCCTGGGGAAGTCCGCTCCCACATCCCAACTCTCCTGCGTCAAACCGCCGGACCTCCGTCCCTGGCTCCGCGGATCCTGGGAGGTGTCCGGAGCAGAGCAGGTCGATCGAATCGATCCGGCCCTCACGGACCCCGCAGTAGGCGTCCTGCTCGATGAGTTCCGAGTCGCCATCCGGGTAATGCTCGTCGAAACGATACTGAACCCGGAGGCGGTCGGAGACGTGGGACACCTTCTTCGAAACGACGGTGAGGCGTTCTGCCTCGGCGAACCAGGACTCCAGACGGGCCGCGACGGCGTCGGAACCTATGCTCTCCTTGAAGCCCGA
>DUJI01000014.1 GCA_013329855.1 Thermoplasmata archaeon
CGGGGTTGAAGAAGTGCATGCCGACCACGCGGTCCGCGCGCTTCGTGACGTTGGCCATCTCCGTGATGCTCAGGGAGGACGTGTTGGACGCGAACACGGTCTCGGGCGCCGCAATCCGGTCCATCTCCGCGTAGATCTCCCGTTTGATCTCCATCTTCTCGAAGACCGCTTCGATGACCACCTGGGCGCCGTCAAGGGCCTCCTTCAGGTCCACGGTGCCGTGGATCTTCGCGACGAGAGCGTCGACCTCCGCCGCGGTCATCTTGCCCTTCTCCACGCGCTTCAGCAGCGGGTCGCGGATGCGGCGGAAGCCGCCGTCCACGAACTTCTGGTCGATGTCCCGCATGGTGACCCGGTAGCCTGCCGCGGCGCACGTCTGGGCGATGCCCGCCCCCATGGTCCCTGCGCCCATCACTGCGATCTTCCGCACATCCGCGATGTTCATCCGACTCCCCTCGGCGACGTGGCGTATCGCGGCAGCGGTCAAAAGCCCTTGGACGCCCCGGGCGCAGGCGTTAGATAGCGCCGCGCCCCTCCGGGCCTCCGTGGCAGTCGCCCCGGCCCCGAAGACGAGCCCCTACGTGGGCATCTTCCTCGCCGTCGTCTCCGTCTCCTGGGCGTCCATCTTCATCACCTGGAGCACGTCGCCCGCCATCACGATCGCCCTGTACCGCCTCGCCATGGCCACGGCCATCCTGGCCGCCGTCCTGGGCGTGCGCGTCCTCCTCGGGAGGGAGGTCACGCTCCGCCGGCTCCCCCGGCGCGACATGTTCCTGATGGCGGGCATCGGCGCGATCCTGGCGACCCACTTCACCCTGTGGATCTCCTCCCTCAAGGTGCCGCAGGAGAGCATCGCCTCCTCCGTCGTGCTCGTCACGTCCCACCCGCTCATGGTCGGACTCGTCTCCCACTTTGTCCTCAAGGAGCGGCTGAACAAGTGGATGGCCGTGGGCATCGTCGTCGGATTCAGCGGCGTCATCGTGATCGCCTTCGCGGACTACGGCCCGGGGGGCAGCCTCCTCTACGCGAACACGCTCGCATTCCTCGGGGGCATCATGGCCGGAGTCTACTTCCTCGCGGGACGCCGCCTGCGGCAGCGCGTCGCCCTGCTGGACTACGCCCTCGTCGTGTACGCCTGCGCGACCGCGGTCCTGTTCCTCTACGCGGTCGTGCTGGAGGAGAGCCTGACCCCGGTCGGCAACCCGGACACGGAGCTGCTCCTGTTCCTCGCCCTCGCGGTGATCCCGCAGATCGGGGGGCACACGCTCTACAACTGGTCCCTCCGCTGGGTGCCCGCCCCCGTTGTCAGCCTGAGCCTCGTGGGCGAGCCCGTGGGCGCGAGTCTCCTGGCGTGGGCCATCCTGAATCAGATTCCCACGCTGGGCGTGGGCTTCGGTGCGGGGCTTGCGCTGCTCGGGATCTACCTCACCGTGTACGGGCAGGGGACGGCCACGCGGGGCATCCTGGCGTCCCGGGACGTCGAGTGAACTCGCCGCACCGCATCCAAGGATCAGAGTTCCGCGGGCGCGCGGCCCTTGCGCTCGAACTGCCGCTCGTACAGTTCCTTCAGCCGAGCGTACGTGTCCGCATCCTCGGGCCCCTTGTCGTCCCGGATCCGAGCGATGCGGGCGAACCGCAGGGCGAAGCCGCTCGGGTAGTGGGGACTCTTCTGGATTTCGTTGTACGCCACCTCAACGACCACCTCGGGCCGGACGTGGTACCCCCAGCGCTCCTCGGAGACCGCGAGGGCCTTCATCCGCTCCGTCATGAGGATGAACTCCTCGTCCGTGAGCCCCTTGAACGTCTTCCCGATCATCTGGAACCGGCCCGTGGCCGCGTCGCGTACCGCGAGCCAGTAGTTCGAGAGCCAGCCCTGCCTCCGGCCCGAGCCCCACTCCGCCGCGACGATGACCAGGTCGAGGCGGTCCGCGGGCTTGATCTTGAACCACTTCTTCCCGCGCTTCCCCACGGAGTAGGGGGCATCGAGGGCCTTGGCCATGAGTCCCTCGTGGCCCTCCTCCAGGGACCGCTGCAGGAACGCCTCGATCTCCCCCTTCGTGCGGGCGATGGTCCGCGGCGTCAGGACGTCGCGCGGAACGAGGGCCTCGAGCCGCGACCAGCGTTCCCGGTAGGGTGCATCCACGAGGTCCCGGCCGTCCACGGTCAGGAGGTCGAAGAGGAACAGCTTCAGGGGGATCTCCCGCGACGCTTCCTCGATGCCGTGGACGCGGCGGAAGCGGCGCATGAGGTCCTGGAACGGGAGCGGGCGGCCTCCGTGGTCCACGGCGACCACCTCGCCCTCCAGGAGGAAACGCGACGCCGGGAGGGACTTGGCGAAGGCGACCAGCTCGGGCAGGCTGTCCGTGACGTCCGTGAGCCGGCGACTGAAGATCCGCACGGCGTCGCCGTCCCGGTGGATCTGAATCCGGGCGCCGTCCAGCTTGAATTCGATGGCGGTCTCCCCTCCGTGCTCCGTGAGGACGTCGTCCGGGTCCTCGGCCATCTCGGCCAGCATGGGCTTCACGGGGGAAAGGAGCCGAAGCCCGGCCGATCGGAGGCCCGGGAGTCCCTCGCTCAAGGCGATCTCCGCCACCCGGCCCAGGTCCCCGAGGAACATGTGGGCGGTCCTCACGTTCTCCGCCGGGAGGTCCGCGGCTTCCGCGATGCCCTCGAGCATGACCCCCTCGTTCACGCCGATCCGCATCTCGCCAAACAGGATCCGCAGCAGGATGTCGCGGTCCGCGGGGTCCACGCGCCCCAGGAGGGATTCGAGGAGGCGGCGGCGCTCGCGGACGGAGTCCGGACCGTGGGTCGCGGCAATCGCCGCGAAGGCGCGGGAGGCCTCGAGCACCGTGAGCGGTTCCGCGACGAGGGTGGTCTGTCGCTTCCCTTCGAGGGCCCGACGCAGGGTCGCCCACCCCACGTTCAGGGCGCGGGCATCCGCCTCCGCAAAGATGCGGCCCACGACGAGATGGACCGCGGGGGCGATCTCCTCCCGCTGCAGGCTCCGCAGGAACTCCGCGAGCAGGCCGCGCTTCTCCAGGCGCTTCGGCGTGGCCTCGAGGTGACGCGCGAGGCGCGCCAGGGCGGCGAACAGGGTCTCGGGCGGGGGGGTGGTCACGGCAACTTCGGACCATCCGGGCCCGCGGGTTTCAAGGTTTCGCCGGCCCCCGCGGATGCCGACGTCACTGTGCCGCCGAACACGTACAGAGCGATCGTGGCGAGGATCATCAGGGCGCCTCCCGCGAGCTGCGTGGCGGTCAGCGGCTCGCCGGGGAACAGGGCGAGGGAGATCAGGACGCCCCAGAGGGCCGACGCAGACAGGATGGACCCCGCGCGAATGGCACCGATGACCCGGAGGGCGTGGTAGAACAGGACCTCGGCGACCAGCTCGCCGCCGAAGGCGATCACGAGGATGAGCCACGCGTCCGGACCGCTCGGCAGGAGGGGCGCGCCGGTCACCAGGAGGACGGGCACCAGGAGGGCCGACCCGAGGAGGAGCTTGGCGGAAATCATGGGGACGATGCGCGACCGTCGGCTGAGGACCGTGCTGCCGTTGTTGTCCACGCCCCAGAAGAACGTGCCCAGGATGAGCAGGAGGTTCCCGGGGAGGTACTGCACGGCGGCCAGGTTCCCGACCTCGAGCTGCGTGGTCACCGTGAACGCACCGAACACGATGCCCGCGAGCGCAAGATAGCCACGTCGGGTGAGCCGTTCGCCGAGGAACGTGAACGCGATGACCACAGTGAAGACGGACTCCGAGTTGGAGAGCAGGCTCGCGTTCGCGGCCGTCGTCCCCACGAGGCCGAAGTAGTAGACCACGGGGGCGGCCACGGCCCCCGCGCAACTGACGAGGACCAGGAGCGGAACGTCCTTCCGGGGGAGACGGTGGCGCGCGAACGAGGGGAAGTACAGGAGTCCCGGGAGCACCTGGGACCACAGGGCGATGGTCAGGGGAGGAACGCTCTGTTCCGCGAGCTTGGACAGGTTCGCCCAGAGACCGTACAGGAGGGCTGCGACGGAAACCGCCAGGTAGCCGACGACCCGCGCGTCGGACCGAAGCGGCACCCAGTCCGGAAGGCTCGCGAGCGTTAAAGAACTGACGCCGGTCGATACACTTAAGACCGTCTCGGCCGATGCTTTCGCACCGGCTCCATGCCGCGAGGAAAAACCCCTTGGGAGACATCGTCCGCGTTCTCCAGGACGACGGGTCCGTCGACCCTTCCGCCGACCCCAATCTCTCCCGGGACGACGCCGTGAGGTTGTACCGCGGCATGACGCTCGAGCGGATCCTCGACAACCGCATGCTCGCGCTCCAGCGCCAGGGACGGATCGGCTTCTACGGCCCCTCCGTCGGGCAGGAGGCCGCCATCGTCGGCGCGGCGATGGCCATGGAGCCGGACGACTGGATCGTGCCCCAGTACCGGGAGCCGGGGGCCGCGCTGCTTCGCGGCATGCCCCTGAAGGACCTCATCTGCCAGTTCATGACGAACGGCGGAGACCCGGCGAAGGGGCGGCAGATGCCCTGCCACTACGTGTTCGCGAAGGGGCACTACCTTTCCATCTCGTCGCCCGTCGGAACCCAGATCCCGCACGCCATGGGGATCGCCTGGGGGATGAAGCTCCGCAAGGAGCCCGCCGCGGTCCTCGTCTACTTCGGCGACGGGGCGACGAGCACGCCGGACTTCCACGTGGCGATGAACTTTGCGGGCGTCTACCGCGCGCCCTGCGTGTTCTTCTGCAACAACAACCAGTGGGCCATCTCGCTCCCCGTGTCGCGGCAGACGGCCGGGGCCCCCCTGGCGGAGAAGGCCCCCGCCTACGGCATGGAAGGCGTCCGCGTGGACGGCATGGACGCCCTCGCCGTGTACGGTGCCGTGCGGCGCGCGGCGAACGCCGCGAGGAACGGGCAGGGGCCCGCGCTCGTCGAGGCCCTGACGTACCGCTTCGGCCCGCACTCCTCGAGCGACGACCCCTCCCGGTACCGCGACGAGAAGGAGGTCGCGGTCTGGATGGCTCGCGACCCGCTCGTGCGCCTCCGCCGGTTCCTGGAGGCGCGGGGCTGGTGGGACGAGGGGCGCGAGGCATCCCTGGAGAAGGAGATCGGCGACGAGATCACCCAGGCCGTGGCCGAGGCGGAGGCCATGCCGCCCGTCCCCGTGGAGACGTTCTTCGAGGACGTGTACGCGGAGCCCACGTGGAACCTCCGGGAGGAGCTCGGAGAAGCCCGGTCCGTGCGGAGGGGATGATCCCGTGCCGAAGAAGGGGCCTGCCGCACCGAGAGCCGCACCGCCCACGGGGGGCAGCGCGGTCGCGAGAGCCCACGAGCTCTTCAAGCAGGGACGGACCGGGGAGGCCCTGGCCCTCGTCCGGCCGCTGATCCAGCGGAACGACGTCGTGGATCCGGAGGCGGCCGCCCTGGCGGCGGCGTGTCTGGGCTCGGAGGGAAAGCACATGGAGGCCGCGCGGATCGACCAGATGGTCTGCGACGCGAATCCGTCGAACCCTCAAGGCTGGAGCAGCCTGGGGTACGACCTCCTCAACGCGGGCGACTTGGAGGCCGCCCTGGACGCCTACGGCCGCGCCCTCGAACTCGAGCCGGGCCGGGCGAGCGCCCACTACAACGTCGCACGGATCGCGGCGAGAATGGGCAACAAACCTAAAGCGATCGAGCATTTCGTGAAGGCCGTGGAGCTCCAGTCGGACTACGTCGACCGCCTCGACGAGGATCCGGACCTGCGCCCCCTGAAGGACGACCCGGACCTCCAGGACCGGTTGCCCGGGCAGTCGGCGGATCCGGACCCGTACGCGGAGTACTACGCCAGCGAGTCGTGAGCGCGCATGACCCAGATGACCATGGTCCAGGCGATCAACAATGCCCTCCGGGAGGAGATGCGGCGGGACGACCGCGTGGTCGTCCTCGGCGAGGACATCGGGAAGAACGGAGGCGTCTTCCGGTGCACGGAAGGCCTGATCGACGAGTTCCCCGACCGCGTGTTCGACACCCCCCTCGCGGAGTCCGGGATCATCGGGAGCGCAATCGGCATGGCCCTGTACGGCCTGCGTCCCGTCCCCGAGATCCAGTTCATGGACTTCATCTATCCCGCGTTCGACCAGATCGTCTCGGAGGCCGCGAAGATGCGGTACCGGAGCGGCGGGCAGTACACGGTCCCCATGACCATACGCACGCCCTACGGCGGCGGGATCCGCGGAGGCCACTACCACTCCCAGTCCAGCGAGGCCTACTTCACCCACACCCCGGGACTCAAGGTCGTCGTGCCATCCACGCCGAGCGACGCGAAGGGGCTCCTGACGTCGTCCATCCGCGACCCGGACCCCGTGCTCTTCCTGGAGCCCAAGAAGCTGTACCGCGCGTTCCGAGAGGACGTGCCCGAGGGCGAGCATACGGTCCCCCTGGGCCAGGCCCTCGTCCGCCGCGAGGGGAAGGACGTCTCCCTGTTCGCCTGGGGCTACATGTCCCAGGTGTGTTTGGACGCCGCGACGAAGGCCGCGGGGAAGGGGATCGAGGCCGAGGTGGTCGACCTCCGGACCCTCGTCCCGCTCGACGTGGACGCCGTGCTGGCCTCCGTGAAGAAGACGGGGCGTGCGGTCGTCGTCTACGAGGCGCCGCGGACGGGCGGCTACGGCGGGGCGATCAGCGCGCTGCTCGCGGAGAGGGCGATCGAGTACCTCCGCGGCCCCATCGTGCGCGTGGCAGGATTCGACACCCCGTTCCCCTACGCCCTGGAAGACGTCTACATGCCCAGCGCGGACCGCGTCTTCGCGGGCATCGACAAGGTCATGGCCTTCTAGGCGGAGTCGCGCCCCGGGAGAGGTTGCGGGCGATCGCCGCGCTCCGAGTCACCTCTTCCTGGTCGATGCGGAAGACGCACTCGGGCGCCCCCGTGGCCCGGCAGGACTCCTCGTACCCGCCAAGGTCTTCTCGCTGGCTCAAGCCGGCCAGGAGGCCGACGAGCACCCCTCGCGTGAAGTCGCACACGGGCTGCTTCCGCACCTCGTGGTTCGTGAGCGCGGCGTAGGCCTCGAAGGCCATGGGTTCCCGGCACGTCACGCACGCCCTGCCCCCCGCGAAGTCGAGCTCGCGAATCTGGAACGCGCCGAACCCGCCTTCGGAGAACTCGCGGATGGCTTGGCGATATCCGGCCTCATCCGCCCGCATGGCGCGGTTCCGGACTAGGGCCTGCGCGTAGTTCGCCCCTCCGCGAAACCCGGACTCGAAGAAGAGGGTCGAGGCGGCCTCGCCGACGATGCCCTCCACGGACTTGCGGAGGCTGTGGAAGGAGGTCTCCACGTCGAGGAGACACATCCGCATCCCGGAATCCAGGAGCTCGCCGAAACGGCCTTCCAGGCGGATACGGGGCGTCTTCCCGGGCACGGCGGCCCGGACTCCCGGGGACCGCGGATAATGCTTGGCCCCTGGTTCTCGGGATTGCGAATGGACCGCGGCGCGGGCTCAGTCGACCTCGGGCTTCTGGAAGAAGTGGCGCACGGTGACCAAGTACCCCAACAGGACGGCGGCCAGGCCGACCGTCGCATACCATTCGAGGTGGAGCGCCTCGATCGCCTGGAAGATCCGGTACACGGTCCAGATGAGGACCGCGATGACCGTGAGGGTCGCGAGCCACCAAGCCCACGGGCGGAGCCGCATGAGCCCCGTCCCCGACACGCCGAGCACGACGCCGAGGACGAGGAACAGGACGCCGCCGGAGAAGAGAGCGCCGGCGTTGAGACCCGAGCCGGGGATCAGTCCCAGCGGGCTGGCGAAGATCCCGAGGAGGCCCGCGATGACCAAGATCGCGGAAGCCAGGAGGACGAGCACGCCGAGCACTGTGATTCCGGCCGGACGAGCGATCCTACCACCACCGCAACTTGGTTCCTTCGGGGAAAGGAGGAGCAGGCCGGGATGTCACGGACGACCCGCGTCCGGCCGGGAGAACTCCGCCGCCCGGGCTGCAAGCCCAAGGCGAACGAGGGCCCGGCAGTCGTTGGCGCCGGATCGTCCGGCACAAATCACGCCCACCGGTCTGTGCCACTCCTCCACGACCCTACTCCTCCCCAGCAGGGATAGGGCGGCCGGGTCATAAAGCCCTTGCCTCCTGCGGGCATCCGAGGCCGTGCGTGCAAACCGTTATAACACGTAGTTCACTAGGACACCGCACACCGGCGAGGTTCCCGCGATGGCTCGCGAATTCAAGCTCCCGGACATCGGCGAGGGCGTCCATGAAGGGGAGGTCACGAAGTGGTTCGTCAAGGAGGGCGACGCGGTCCAGGAGAACGATCCGCTCGTTGAGGTCATGACGGACAAGGTGACCGTGCAGATCCCCTCCCCGGTGACGGGCAAGATCGTGGAGCGCCGCGCCAAGGAGGGCGAGACCGTCCAGGTGGGGGCCACCCTCGTGGTGTTCGGAGCAGCGGGGGAGCCCGTCGCGCATCCCGCCGCACCCGCGGCCTCCACGCCGCCGCCACCGCCTGTCAAGGCGGCCCCGGCGCCGCCCGCTGCGACCTCGGGGGGCGGAATCCTCGCCGCACCCGCGGTTCGCCGCCTCGCGCGCGAAGTCCGGGTCGATCTCGCCTCGGTTCGCGGCACGGGCCCCGCGGGCCGGATCACCGAGGCCGACGTGCGCGCGGCGGCCCAGGCTCCCGCCGCGTCCGCGAAGGCGCCGGCCGCCGCGCCGAAGCCTGCGGTCCCGGTCGCCTCGGGTGCGCGCGAGGAGCGCGTGCCCATCCATGGCCTCCGCAAGCGGATCTACGACAAGATGGCCAAGTCCAACTCGACCGCCGCGCACTTCACGTACGTCGAGGAGGTGGACATGAGCCACCTCGTGGCGCTGCGGGAGCGGCTCAACGAGGCCGGGTCCCGCAAAGGCGTGAAGCTGACCTTCCTTCCCTTCATCATCAAGGCGTGCGTCGCGGCCCTCAGGGAGTTCCCCTCCCTGAACGCGACCGTGGACGACGAGCGCCAGGAGATCGTCCTGAAGCACTACTACAACCTGGGCATCGCGACCGCGACGGACGAAGGGCTCACGGTCACCGTGGTCCACGAAGCCGACGGGAAGGACCTCTGGAGCCTCGCCAAGGAGGTGGAGCGGCTCGCGGCCGCGGCCCGGGACAAGAGGCTGTCCCTCCAGGACGTCCAGGGCTCCACGTTCACGATTACGTCCCTGGGCAAGGAGGGCGGGATCCTGGCCACCCCGATCATCAACTGGCCCGAGGTGGCCATCCTGGGGATCCACAAGATCGAGAAGCGGCCCGTGGTCCGCGACGACCACATCGTGATCCGCGACATGATGTACGTCTCCTGCTCCTTCGACCACCGGATCATCGACGGCCACGTGGGCGCGGCGTTCGTCCAGTCCGTGAGGAACTACCTGGAGCACCCCGCGATGCTCTTCGTGGGGCTTGAGTGAACCGCCCTCCTTGTGACAAGCGTCGAACCATTGGACAAAAGCGGTCGCGACTGCGGGAATCGCCGCACCGGGATAGGCGGGGGCTCAGGAATTTATAAGTAAGCCGCGATGAATGTGCATCGGACCGGAGAGATGCCATGAGACCCTTTCGAGCGTACCTTCCCCTCGGGATCGTGCTCGCGCTCTGCCTAACCGGCTTCACCGCCGCTGCGGCGCCGACCCCGGCCAACGTGCCCACGTGGCAGGTCGGGCAGTCCGTCGGCTACGGGACCAACGTGAACCTGACGACCCTCTTCGACACGTACGTCCGACCCCTGATCACAACGAACCCGGCTTCGCTCAACATCACGTCGATCAACACCCTCGACTTCACGGGCTCCTTCGATTCGTGGACCGTGGACACGGTCACCCAAGCGACCTCCGCGTATTACGTGCTCAATTCGCAGTCCGCGACGGGCCTCAAGTTCCACCTGAACGTGAACCTCACGATGACGGGCCTCCCGGCGGCCGGGACCTACACGGGCACGCCGAGCGGCTACGGCTTCTGCTATCCGCCGACCATCCCGACGACGAGCCGGACTGTGGCCGTGCGCGCGGACGGGGACATCCTGACCGAGAGCACAAGCTCCGTCTACCAGCAGGTGTCGAATCTGGCGTACATGAACGACACGACCGACGCCACGGTCCAAGCAAGCATCGCGGTGAGCACGTACGGCATCCCGATGACCTCGACGAACAGCACGAGCTGCGTCGAGACGGTGAGCTACGACAGCCCGTCCTTTACGCTGACCGCGGACACGCACGACGAGATCCGCATGCTCTTCGAGCCTGCCTGGGACTACTTCAACTTCCCCATCTCGGACAACAAGACATGGTGGGCCAACACGACCGCGACGGTCGGCGCGACCCTATCCGGGACGGTCAACGTCCAGGGCCTGAGCAGCCAAGACCAGGCGGCCTTCTTCGACAATCTGACCAAAGCGTTCCAGAGCTTGGGGCTCGCCGCGCAGGGCCTCTCCTCCTTCCCCATCGACCTGTCCAAGGTAACGATTAGTGAAGGCCCCTTGAGCCTCGTGAACAACGGCGACATCACGGACGTGCCCCTCTCGCTGAACGAGAACCTCCGGGCCACCGCCTCCGCCCAGACCCTCTCCGACCACGCGATCCATCCCGTGTACCTCATCACGAGCGCCGCGTACCAGTGCCCGTCTGCGGGGAGCCTGACCTCGCTGCCCGTCGGTTACGCCGCGGTGTACGCGCCCGATTTCCCGACGAGCGGCGCCGGGATGATTGCGGGCTACCAGCTCCTCCTGTGTCTGGGGAGTACCAGCCTTCCCGGATACGGGCTGACGAACACAGCGCCCGCGGACGCCCGAAAGAACATCGGGCAGACGGAGACGACGTACGCGCCCTTCCCACCCGCCGCGTCCAACGCCCTGGCGGACTTCTTCACGCAGTCCCCATACTGGGGTATCCTGCTAATCGTCGCCGTGGTCGTCGTCGTGGTCGCGCTCCTCGTCTTGCGCCGCCGGCACCGACCGGGGAGGGTTCCACCGCCTCCGCCGTCTCCCTAGCCGCGCACCGGGTCTGAGCGGCCTCGCGAGCCCAAAGGCATAAGGTCAGGCCGTACCTTCGACCCGCCCGTGGCGCGACACGTCGACGTGGTGGTCATCGGGGGTGGACCGGGAGGCTATCCGGCCGCCATCCGGGCGGCGCAGCTGGGGAAGAAGGTCCTCCTGGTCGAGCGACACAAGCTCGGAGGGGAATGCCTGAACTACGGGTGCATCCCGAGCAAGGCCCTGATCCACGCCTCCAACGTGGTCCAGGCGATCGGGCGGGCGGCGGAATGGGGCATCGACACGGGGCCCGCCCACGTGGACATGGTCCGCCTACAGGCCTGGAAGCAGTCCGTCGTAGAGAAGCTCGTGAACGGGGTCGCCACCCTGGAGAAGGGGAACGGCGTGGAGGTGGCCTTCGCCGAGGCGTCCTTCCTGGATGCGAAGAGCGTGCGCATGCGCACGTCGGACGGCCGCACGGAGGATGTGGAGTTCGGCGACGCGATCGTCGCCACGGGCGGCCGGCCCTCCGACCTCCCCGCGTTCCGCTTCGACGGGAAGCGGGTGATCAGCACGAAGGAGGCCCTCGAGCTCACGGCGATCCCCAAGGCCCTGCTCGTGATCGGCGGCGGGATCTCGGGCCTCGAGATCGGCACGTTCTACGCGAAGCTCGGGACCCGGGTCGTCGTCATCGAGCTCTTGGAGCAGCTCCTGCCCGGGATGGACCCCGAGGTCGTGCGGATCGTCGAGCGACACCTGAAGAAGCTGGGGGTCGAGTTCCACACGAAGTCTCAGGGGAAGGCGTGGCACGAGGAGGGCGGACAGGCCGTCGTCGAGGCGGAGACGCCGGAGGGGCCGCTCACGGTCCGCACGGACATCATCCTGGTCACGGTGGGCCGGCGGCCGAACACGGACGGCCTCGCGGCGGACAAGGCCGGGGTCAAGACGAACCCCAAGGGGTACGTCGTCGTGGACAGCCAGCTCCGCACGTCGAACCGCCACGTATTCGCGATCGGGGACGTGGTCGGCCAGCCGTTCCTGGCCCACAAGGCGACCATGGAGGGCCTGACCGCGGCCGAGGTCATCGGCGGCGAACCCGTCGAGGTGGACTACCGGGCCATGCCTTCGGCCATCTTCACGGACCCGGAGATCGCCACGGTCGGGCTCCTGGAGCCGCAGGCCGCGGCCGAGGGACGCGCGGTGAAGACGGCCCGGGTCTCCTTCGGCGCCATCGGACGCGCCCTGGCCCAGGCCGAG
>DUJI01000096.1 GCA_013329855.1 Thermoplasmata archaeon
CCCAACATCACCCTCCTCTCCTACTCCGAGGTGGTCTCCGTCGACGGCTTCGTCGGGAACTTCAACGTCAAGGTACGGCGGAAGCCGAGGTACGTGGACGAGGAGAAGTGCGTCGGATGCTTCGAATGCATCGAGCAGTGCGTGTACAAGACGGCGAAGTTCCCCAATGAATTCGACCTTGGGCTGGGGAAGCGGAAGCCGATCTACATGCCGTTCCCGCAGGCCATCCCTCTGGTGGCCGTCATCGATCCGGAGACATGCATCGAGTTCAAGACGGGGCACTGCAAGCAGACGTGCGTGGACGCGTGCGGCGACCGCGACGCGATCGACTTCCAGCAGAAGGAGAAGATCGTGGACCTCGATGTGGGGACGATCATCGTCGCGACCGGGTTCCACGTCTTCGACGCCGCTCGGATGACGAACTACAGTTATGGGAAGCTCCCCGGCGTGTACAACGCGTTGGAAGTGGAACGGCTCGCGGCGTCCAACGGACCGACGGGCGGGGAAATTGTACTCCGGGACGGACGCCCGCCGAAGGCCGTGGCCGTCGTCCACTGCGTTGGGTCCCGGGACGAGCACTACAACACATACTGCTCCAAGGTCTGCTGCATGTACTCCCTGAAGTACGCCCACCTGATCCGCGAGCGGACCGGCGCGCGCGTGTACAACTTCTACATGGACATGCGCGCGAACGGGAAGGGATATGAGGAGTTCTACCAGCGCGTGGCCTCCGAGCAGGTCGGGTTCGTCCGCGGGAAGCCCGCGCGGGTGACGGACGTCGCGGAGTCGCCGGAGGAAGAGGGCAAGCTGATCATCGTCGTCGAGGACACCCTGGCGGGCGTGAATCTCCGCGTGCCCGTGGACATGGTCGTCCTGAGCACCGCGATGGATCCCGGCGACGTGGACGGGCTGCTCGCCTCCCTGCACCTCGACAAGACGCCCGACGGGTTCGTCAAGGAGTACCACCTCAAGATCAACCCCACGGAGACCGCCGTGAAGGGCGTCTTCGTCGCGGGCTGCGCGCAGAGCCCCAAGGACATCACGGACACGATCGCGCAGGCGGGCGCGGCGGCCATGTCCGCATCCATGTTCCTCGGGAGCGGCGAGATGACGCTCAACCCCTTGGTGGCCGAGGTGAACCCGAGCCTCTGCCGCGCGTGCGACCGGTGCACCGACGTCTGCGAGTTCGACGCGGTCCACGTGGACCCGGAGGGCCTCGTCGCATCCGTGGACGAGACCGCGTGCGAGGGGTGCGGGAAGTGCACGGTCGTGTGCCCGACGGGAGCGATCACCGTGCACCAGTTCACGAAGCCGCAGATCGTCGCGTCCATCGACGCGCTCGCTCCGAAGGCGGTGGCCCCATGACGGAGGAGCCCGCGATCGTCGCGCTGTGCTGCAACTGGTGCGGCTACAACGCGGCGGACCAGGCCGGGGCCGCGAAGATCCCCTATCCGTCCGCGGTGAAGATCGTCCGGCTCATGTGCACGGGCATGGTGGACCCCTACTACGTCCTGCGCGCGTTCGAGCGCGGGTTCGACGGCGTCCTCGTGATTGGCTGCCACCCGGGCCAGTGCCACTACAAGAGCGGGAACCTGCAGGCCCGCGAGCAGACGGACCGTCTGCTCGGGGTGCTCCGTACACTGGGGATTGGCCCGGAGCGGCTGCGGATGGATGCCGCCTCGTCCTCGGAGGGACCGCGGTTCGCGGAGATCGCCAACGAGTTCACGGAGACGATCCGGAAGCTCGGCCCGAGCCCCCTGCGGGAGGTGGCGTGATGGCGGCCCTCGCGCCCCCGATCGAGAGCCACGACGACGACCTCCGCATCCTCGCCCAGGAGGGCTGCATCCAGTGCAACAAGTGCACGATGAGCTGCCCGGTCCACCGGGCCGACGTCACGTTCAGCCCGCGCAAGGTCATCCTGCAGGCGTACCTCGGCGACGCGGACCGGTTGAGCGAGCGGGACCTCTGGGCCTGCCTCACCTGCGGCGAGTGCCAAGCCGTCTGCGCGACCCAGGTTCCGTTCCCCGCGTTCATCCGCGCGAGGCGCGAGGCGTTGCGCCCCGTGAGGGAACGGACGGCCCCGTGCAAGCACGGGAGCTACAAGGACATCCTCGCGAAGATCATGGCGAAGCCGAACCTGAACCAGGACCGCCGCGCATGGATCGGGGACGGCCTGAAGGTCGCCGACACGGGGGACGTCATCTACTTCACGGGCTGCATGCCCTACCTCGACGGCGTCTTCACGTACTGCGACAGCGCGCGGATCGGGAAGGCGGCCATCAAGATCATGAACGCGGCGGGAATCGTGCCCGTCGTCTCGAACCTGGAGCGGTGCTGCGGCCACGATGCCCTCTGGAACGGGGACCGGGCGACGTTCGAGACCCTCGCCCGCCGGAATGCGGAATGGATCCGCGCGAGCGGGGCGAAGCGCCTCGTGACGACCTGCGCGGAGTGCTACTCCATGCTGAAGTACGAGTACCCGAAGGTCGTCGGCGAGTGGCCCGTCGAAGTCCTCCACATGACGGAGCTCATCGAGGAGCTCGTCGCGGCGGGGCGGCTGTCCTTCACGAAGCCCGTGGACCTCACGGTCACGTACCAGGACCCGTGTCGTCTCGGCCGCCACTCGAAGGAGTACGATGCGCCGCGGGCCGTGCTGAAGGCGATACCCGGCCTGAAGTTCGTCGAGATGGACCGCATTCGCGAGAACTCGATGTGCTGCGGCGTCGGAGCGTACTCGAACTGCGACGCCCAGACGAAGTTCCTGCAGCAGGAGCGCCTCGAGGAGGCCGCGTCGAAGGCGGAGAACCTGGTCACCGCGTGCCCGCACTGTCGCATCCACTTCTCCTGCTACCTCGACGGGCGGCCCGTGGACCCGCTGCCGGACCTGAAGATCGTCGACGTGACCGACCTCGCCGCGCGGGCCCTGGGGTGACTCCATGTCCACGCTCGTGCGCGAGGAAGGAGCGGAGGACGCGACCCGGGCGTTCCTCCGGGAGACGGGCATCACCCATCAGGCGGGCGAGCTCCCGGGGTATGCGACGGACGGGTCGTTCCTCACGCTCGGCGTCCCTTCCCTGATCGTCTTCCCGCAGCACGAGGCGGAGTGCGTGGCCCTCGTCGACCACGCGGTGCGCCACGGCGCCACGCTCGTGCCCCGGGGGACCGGCTCGGGCACGGCCGGGGCGGCCGTCGCGCCTCCGGGCTCCGTCCTCGTCGACATGGAGCGGGTCGGCGCGTGCGACACCCGCGGCCACCGGCGCGGGCTCTTCCAGCCGCAGATCGTGGATGCGAAAGGGAACGCCGTCGACCTGGCGAAGGCCGGGCCCGAGGACGAGCTGTACGCCCGCGTCGGCGCGGGAAGGACGAGCGACGAGACGAACCGTGCGCTCGCCGGGTTCGCGTGGACCGTGGCCG
>DUJI01000279.1 GCA_013329855.1 Thermoplasmata archaeon
GTGAACAGGAGGAGCCCGACTCCCAGGGCGAGGACGCCGAGTCCGAGCAGCAGGTCGAATGTGTCACGCTTCACGAGGTCACCGGACGCCACCCGGCCCGGTCCCGGATAAAGGGCATGGAGCCGTTCTCACGACTGAGAATGGGATTCCGGACCGCGGTCAGCCGCGGAAGATCGGCCGGGCACTGATGAGGACGTTCTCGGCCAGAGGCCGGAACGGCCTTCCCGCGGTGGCGTCCATCACGAGCTTGCGGAGCCGGTCAGGCGTCATCTCCTCCTGCGCCTTGGTCGACCGCACACGGACGTTCAACTTCCCGGACTCGATCTCCTTCTTGCCCACGACGACGATGTAGGGCACCCATTCCTTCTCCGCGCGGCGGATCTTCTTGCCCAACGTGTCGTTCGTGTCGTCCAGGTCCGCCCGCACGCCGTCGAAGGCGGCGAGCAGCTTCCGGGCGTGCTCCAGCTGGTCCCCGCTCACGGGGATGATCCGCACCTGGGTCGGCGAGAGCCACAGCGGGAACATGGGCGGCTTGCCCGCCTTGATGTCCGCCGCGGCCTTCTCCAGGAGGGCGTACAGCACGCGCTCCACGGCGCCGCTGGGCGACAGGTGGAGGATGTACGGGAACTGCTTCTCGCCTTTCTCGTCCGCGTAGGTAATCCCGAACCGCTTGGCGTTCTCCGTGTCGATCTGGTCCGTGGTGAGCGCCGCGGCCTTGTCGTTCGCGTCGACGAAGTTCCACTCGTACTTCAGGACGAAGTAGAAGAACTGCTCGGACCACATCTCGATCAGGATGGGCTTGCCCCACCGCCGCGCGTACGCCTTGACGAAGTCCCCGTGCTCCTTCCAGAAGGGCTCGGTCACGCGCATTCCGACCTCGAAGTCGTCGGGCAACGAGAACCCACAGTCCTGGAGGAGCTTCCACGCGACCTCCATGCGGACCATCATGTGCTCCTTGGCCTGGGCCACGTCGGTCACGAGGGCGTGGCAGTCGGGCATGGTGAAGGCGCGTAGACGTCGGAGTCCGGCGAGCTCGCCGCGCTGCTCCGCGCGGAAGGAGTACCGGGTGAGCTCGTAGAGGGACAGGGGGAGCTGCTTGTAGGACAGGACCATGTCCTTCATGATCAGGAACTGGCCGAAGCACGCACTGAAGCGCAGGAAGGCCCGCTTGTTCGGCGTCTGGACGACGTACTGGCGGGCGGGGAAGCGGTTCAGGTAGGACTTCAGGGCGGGGTGCTCGAAGTCGTACATGACGGGACACTCCACCTCCATGGCCCCGTACTCCCGCACGCGCTGGGAGACGAACTCCTCGAGGAGGCCCTTGATGAGCCGCCCCTTCGGGTAGTACCGCAGGTTCCCCGGGTCCGAGCCGGGCTCGTAGTCCACGAGCTCGAGTTCCTGCATCAGGCGCACGTGGGGCGGCTCCTCCTTCACCTCGCGGGACTTGGCCATCTCGTACTGGGCGAAGCGCCGGAGGCGGTCGTGCGCCGCGAAGTCGAACCCGGCGACCCGGCCCGCCTCGATGGAGAGGGGATGGAACCCGCCCTGCGTGTCCAGGACGTGCCAGTGGGAGACGAGCCTCTGCTCCGCCTTGAGGGCCTCGTTGACCATCTCCTTGGGCTCCTCCGCGACGGCCGGCGTGGCCTCCGCGACGATCTCCCGGGAGAGCTCGCTGAGCGGGTGGCCCTTCACGCTCACCCGGAAGGACTTGTAGTACCCGAAGGGGGACGCGTGGACCTCGTAGCCTCGCTTCCCGAGCTCCGCCTCCAGGGCGGCGAGGACGGCCTGCGCGGGCTCCGGGGCGGCCAGGTCCGAGCTCAGGTGGGCGTACGGGTAGAGGGCGATGCGCTTCGTGTGGAGCTGGCCCGCGACGTCCTCGATGTTCTTCGCGGCCGCGAGGGCCGCGGCCTTCGGATCCTTCTCGTCCCGCTTCTCCGCGCTGAGGAAGCAGACGAGCGCCTCCTCGACCCGTCCGTGCTTCCGCTCCTGGGGGATCTCGCCGATGGACTTGAGGGCCTTCCCCGTGACCTCGTACTCGAGGTAGTCCACGTGGAGGAAGAGGACTCGCATGCTCCCGGGCCTATTCGTTGTAGGTATAAAGTTCCTGCGCGGTCCCCGCGCATCCTGAAATACGCTGCCGCCGATGGTCCCTGCGATGGTAGGTCCCGCAAAGGTCTGGCGGCACCGGACCGGAGAGCTGACCCTGGACCGCACGCGGGTCATGGGCGTCCTCAACGTGACGCCGGACTCCTTCTCGGACGGCGGCCTCTTCCACGATCCCGAGGCGGCGATCCGGCGCGGCCTCGAGCTGGTCGAGCAGGGGGCCGATCTCCTCGACATCGGCGGGGAGTCGACCCGGCCGCGGTCCGAGCCCGTGTCCGCCGAAGAGGAATGGCGGCGGGTGGGTCCCGTGCTCGAGGCCCTGGGCCGCCAGGTCCGCGTGCCCCTCTCCATCGACACGATGAAGCCTGGGGTCGCCGAGAAGGCCGTCCGGGCGGGCGCGGCCATCGTGAACGACGTGTCCGGGATGCGGGACCCCGCCATGATTCGCTTCGTGGCGTCCGCCAAGGTCGGCATCGTGGCCATGCACATGCTCGGGAACCCGAAGACCATGCAGGAGCACCCGGAGTACCGGGACGTCGTGGGCGAGGTCACGGCGTTTCTGGCCAACCGGATCTCCGCCCTCCAGGCCGCAGGCGTCCCCTCGGAGGCCATCGCCGTGGACCCGGGGATCGGCTTCGGCAAGGCGCTGAACCACAACCTCGCCCTGCTGCGGGGTCTGGACGTCCTGGCCGCGCTGGGTCATCCCGTCGTCGTGGGCGTCTCTCGGAAGTCCTTCATCGGGAAGATCGGTGCAGGGGAGCCGGGGGAACGGCTGCCAGGCAGCCTCGCGGCGGCCGCCCTGGCGGTCTCCCGGGGGGCGCACGTCATCCGAGCTCACGATGTCCTCGAGACGGTCCGCGCCATGCGCGTGACGGATGCTCTCCTGCGCTCCCCCTGAGCACGTCCTACCCCTCAGCTATTAATAACGCCGGATGCGTGGTCGCCGGCCGCCATGGAGTACAAGTGGAAGGCCCTGTCCGTCACATCGGTCGGCGCGCTCATGGCGGCCGTGGACAGCACGGTCGTTCTGCTCGCGCTCCTCCCCATCGCGGAGGAGCTCCGCTCCGACTTCGTGACCATGGTGTGGGTCGTCATCGCCTACATCCTCGTGAACACGTCCTTCGTCCTGAGCCTCGGCCGCATCGGGGACATGTACGGTCGGAAGCGGATGTACAACCTCGGGTTCGCCGTCTTCACCGTGGGCTCCGTCCTCTGCGGCATATCGATCAACGCGCTCACGCTCGTCGGCTTCCGCGCGGTCCAGGGGTTCGGCGCGGCCCTCCTGACCGCGAACTCCTTCGCCATCCTCTCGGAGGCCTTCCCCGCGAAGGAGCGGGGCCGCGCCTTCGGGCTCAACGCGATCGTCTGGGGCGTGGGCTCCATCACGGGAATCGTCCTCGGCGGCCTGGTCATCACGTTCACCAC
>DUJI01000306.1 GCA_013329855.1 Thermoplasmata archaeon
ATGGAGGACATCAACCTCCACTTCACGGGGGACATCCACGCGGTGACCGCGGCGAACAACCTGATCGCGGCCATGATGGACGCCCACATCTTCCACGGGAACGAGCTGGACATCGACCCGGGCCACGTGAACTTCGCGCGCTGCATGGACATGAACGACCGCCAGCTGCGGGCCCTCGTGGACGGCCTCGGCGGACCCAAGAACGGGGTGCCCCGCCAGGACGAGTTCGTGATCTCCGCGGCGAGCGAGGTCATGGCCATCCTCGCCATGACGGAGGGCGTCAAGGACCTCAAGGAACGCCTGCGCCGCATCCTCATCGCCTTCAACCGGAAGGGCGGCCCCGTGTGGGCCAAGCAGCTCCGGGCGGACGGCGCGTGCGCCATCCTCCTGAAGGACGCGCTCATGCCCAACCTCGTGCAGACCCTGGAGGGCACGCCCGCGTTCGTCCACGGCGGACCGTTCGGCAACATCGCCCACGGGCACAACTCGATCCTCTCGGACCGCCTCGCCCTGGGCTCGACGGACGTCGTCTTCACGGAGGCGGGCTTCGCCTCGGACCTCGGCGCGGAGAAGTTCGTCCACCTCGTGTGCCGCCAGAGCGGGTACGCGCCCAACGCGGCCGTGCTCGTGACCACCGTGCGGGCCATGAAGCACCACGGCGGCGTCAAGGAGAAGGCGATCAAGGAGGAGAACCTGAAGGCGCTCAAGGCGGGCTTCCCGAACCTGGACGCGCACGTGGGGATCCTGAAGACCCTGGGGATCACGCCGATCGTCGCCGTGAACCGCTTCGTGGCGGACACGCAACGCGAGATCGACACGCTCGTCGAGCATGCCCAGGACCTCGGGGTGCGGGCCGCGCCCCACAGGGGCTACGCGGACGGGGGCAAGGGCGGAGCGGAGCTCGCCCAGCTCGTCCTCGAGGCCGCGAACCGGGCCCCGGCCTCCCTCCGGTTCGTGTACAAGGCCGACGATCCGTTCGAGGAGAAGGTCGCGAAGCTGGCCACGTCGATCTACGGCGCGGACGGCGTGGACTTCGTGAACTCCGCGAAGGAGGACATGAAGCTCATGGAGAAGGCGGGGGTCGCGGACCTCCCCGTCTGCGTGGCCAAGACCCAGATGTCCCTCTCGGACGACGACCGCGCCCTCGGGGCTCCCAAGGGCTGGACGCTGAAGATCCGAGGCGTCCGTGCGAGCTCGGGCGCGGGCTACCTCGTGGCCCTCGCGGGCGAGATGATGCGGATGCCCGGCCTGGGCGCGGAGCCTGCGGCGGTCCACATGGACATCGACGAGAAAGGTGTCATCAAAGGGCTCTTCTGAGCCGAGCCCCATCCCCCGGGGGATGGGGTCCTTTCCCCCACGAGAACGGTTCGAGGCGGCCGTGGCCGAGGGCAATGCCCTGCTCACACGCTACGGATACCCGCAGCGCGGGACCGCGGAGGAGCTCAGCGCCTGGCTCCACACGGACACACCCTATCCGAATCCTGATCCCGCGGACCTCCTGGGCGTGCCGTTCCTTGTGGTCCACGAGATCGTCGAAATCGACGAGACGAAGCGCCGGGGGCTTCGAATCACCCAGGATGTAATCGTCCGGAACATGGAGATCATCAACGACGCGCATCTCACCGCCGCCGAGATCGAACTGCGAATTGCCGCGGCCGAGCGAAAGCTCCCCTACGTCGCATCGCGATTCGCGGATCTGGAGAGTTGGTGCGAAGACCCTCTCCTGACAGAGGACCAGAAAGCAAGGTACGAAAGCTTTCGCGAGCGCGTCTCAGGGTGGCTGCGCAAGTCTGCGGAAGAGGTCACCGAAGAGCTATAGCCCCAAGGCGCCCGTCCGGAAGGCATGACCCTCGAGATCCGCCCCTTCACCCGGGCCGACATCCCCTTCGGGATGATGCTCACGGACGCGGAGGAGTGGTACCGCGTCCCGGCGGACTGGGCGCGGCTCCTGCGGATTGAGCCCGACGGCGCGTTCAAGGCCGTCGCGGATGGCATCCCCGCGGGGACCGCCGCGGTGCTGACGCACGACCGGCTCGCCTGGGTCCATTCCGTCATCGTCCTGAAGGAACTCCGCCACCGCGGCATCGGCGAGGCGCTCCTGCGCGCATGCCTGGAGTTCGTGGACCGCCGCGGCATGCCGACCACGAAGCTGGACGGCGTGGAAGGCACCGAGCCGTTCTACGCGCGGCTCGGGTTCCGGGAGGAGTATCCCTCCTGGCGGCTCCTGGCGGACGGCATCCCGGGACAACCGAAGGCCACGCGACTGCGGCCCAAGGACCACGCCGCCGTCTTGGCCTACGACCGCCAGCGCACCGGCTTGGACCGTCACCGGGCCCTGGAGGCCATCCTGGACGATTACCCGGACCGTGCGTTCCTGGTCCGCGCCCGCGGCAAGATTCGCGGATACATCATCCTCCGACGCGGAGAGCACCGCGATCCCGTCGGCCCCTGGGTGGCGGAGCCCGACGATCCGGGCACGGCCGCGGTCCTCCTCGCGTCCGTGCTGGCCGTGGCCGGGAAGCAGAAGCTGCGCATGTGCGTCGGCGGATATCAGGAGACCGGCCTGCGGATCGCGGAGGAGCTCGGCTTCACCCGGGCGGACCATTCCACCCGGATGGCCCGGGGCGAACCCTTCGAGGAATCCCGCGCGTGCTACGCGATGATCTCCGCGGAGAAGGGTTGAGGTCGACCGCAAAGGCACATATCGGGCCGAGGCGTGGGAGGTTCTGTGCCCGCTCCGACCTCCTGGTGGGAGGACCTGTACCGCACGCGGGACGTTTCCGACCTCCCGTGGTACACGCCCGCCCTCGATGTGGACCTCGGTGCCGCGCTCGCGACCCACGCGAAGCCGGGGAGCCGCATCTTGGACCTCGGCACGGGCCCCGGCACCCAGGCCATCGGGCTGGCCAAGCGCGGCTACGACGTCGTCGCGACGGACATCGCGCCCTCCGCGGTGCGGAATGCGGCCCACGCCGCACGGCGGGAGGGCGTGCGGATCGACTTCCGCGTGGACAACATCCTGGACTCCCACCTGGAGGATGCCCTCGTGGACGCCATCGTGGACCGCGGCGTGTTCCACGCGATGCCGCCTGAGTCGAGGCCCCGGTACGTCGCCCGGGTCGCGCGGATCCTCCGGCCCCGGGGGTACCTCTTCCTGAAGGCGTTCTCGGACCAGGAGCCGCGGCAGGACGGGCCCTACCACTTCTCGCCCGAGGAACTCCGCTCGTGCTTCCAGGAATCCTTCGAGGTCCTCTCCATCCAGGACGCGATCTTCCACGGCACGCTCGAGGAGTCCCCGAAGGCCCTGATCGCGGTCTTCCGCCGACGATGAGGCGCCATCCTCCCGGCCCATGCGAAACAAGCTTAATATGGCGGGTGGGCATCCGATTCCCCGGGAGAGGAACATGCCCAAGGCCACCGGCTCGAAGACGACCCTGTCGCTGATCAAGGCGGACGTCGGCAGCATCGCGGGACACCAGGTCGTGCACCCGCAGGTCATGGACGCCGCCCGGGCGAACCTGAAGGAGGCGAAGTCCCTCGGCGTGATCGAGGACTTCTACGTGACCAGCGCGGGGGACGACATGGAACTCATCATGACCCACCGCAAGGGGGAGGACAACCGCCAGGTCCACGAGCTCGCGTGGCTCACGTTCGAGAAGGCGACCAAGGTGGCCAAGGACCTCCACCTGTACGGGGCCGGCCAGGACCTCCTGGCGGATGCGTTCTCGGGCAACGTCCGCGGCATGGGCCCCGGGAGCGCGGAGATCGAGATGGTCGAACGGCCCTCGGAGCCCGTGGCCATCTTCATGATGGACAAGACGGAGCCGGGCGCCTTCAACCTGCCCATCTTCCGCATGTTCGGGGACCCGTTCAACTCCGCGGGTCTCGTGATCGACACGGCCATGCACATGGGCTTCCGCTTCGAGGTCTGGGACATCAAGGAGCACCGGCGGATCTTCCTCAACTGCCCCGAGGAGATGTACGACCTCCTCATGTTCCTCGGCGCCAAGGGCCGGTACGTGATCAAGCGCGTGTACGCCCGGAGCGACAAGGTGCCCCAGGACGAGCCCGTGGCCTGCGTGTCCACGGACAAGCTCTCCCAGATCGCGGGGAAGTACGTGGGCAAGGACGACCCCGTGGCCCTCGTCCGCGCCCAGAGCGGCCTTCCCGGCATGGGCGAGATCCTCGAGGCCTGGTCCTGGCCCTTCCTCGTCTCGGGCTGGAACCGCGGCTCCCACAACGGGCCCGTCATGGTCGTCGGGGAGAAGAACAACCGCACGTCCCGGTTCGACGGGCCGCCGCGCTGCTTCGGCCTCGGGTTCCAGGTGACGAACGCCCACCTCATCCTGCCGCCGGTCGACCTGTTCGACGACCCCGCGTTCGAGCCCGCGAGGAAGCAGGCCGCGGAGATCGCGGACTACATGCGCCGCCACGGGCCGTTCGAACCGCACCGCCTGCCCATGGACGAGATGGAGTACACCACGATGCCCGAGCTCATGGAGAAGCACAAGGGCAAGTGGGAGTCCGTCAAGTGAGTCCGGGGCGAGGAGACCGAGAGAGTTCGGCCTGCGGGCCCTCCGAGTTACCCTCACTCAAGGGTAACT
>DUJI01000043.1 GCA_013329855.1 Thermoplasmata archaeon
ATGAACTGGGAGCTCGCCAAGGAGCGGTACAAGGACAAGGGCGTCAAGGCCCGCACGCAGGAATACATCCGCGGGCGCGGGACCACCGCGATCGTGGACGAGGAGGTGTGCATGGGCTGCATGCACTGCTTCGACAACTGCGCCTTCGAGGCGATCAGCGCCCTGGAACGCAAGTTCTCCCTCCCCGACTACACGTACTCGTCGCGCAAGGCGACGATCATCGTGGAGAACTGCGTGGGCTGCGAGAAGTGCGCCATCGTGTGCCCCGTCGACGCGATCAACATGATCACCAAGTTCGGGTACCGGACCAAGGAGGGCAAGGTCGTGGAGATCGAGAAGCCCGCGCCCACCTCGCCTTCGATCACGTCGCGGATGCGCGCCTCGTCCTCGTCCGTCAGCGGCCGGATCGGGACCACGCGCACTTCGAGCTCGATCAGGCTTCTCTGCACGATCTGGTACTGGGGGACGTGACGTGGTCTCCGCGGGCGGCTCCGCATCGGGACCCACTGTGATCAAGGCGCGCAAGGCCCCCCGGATGACGTACAAGCAGGAGATTCAGACGATCCAGAACCTCCCCCAGATCCAGCGCTTCATCGTCGTGATGAAGATCGCGGGCGTGTTCCTCGTCGCCATCGGGATCGAGGGGATCGTCACGGGCACGTGGTGGATGGCCCTCCTGTTCATCCCGCTGGGCGTCGTGGTCTCCATGATGCCCATCAAGATCCGCACGGACCGGTGCATCGCCTGCCGAGAGCTGATCAACCCGGGCACCTCGATCTGTCCGTCCTGCGGCGCCCCCCAGATGTGACGGAAGCCGCCGGAGACGTGGCGGCCTCCAAGAAAGGCTAAAGTACCCTTCCGCGATGCCCGTCTGCCTCGCGGCGGATTTCGCCAATCGACCATTTGCCACACGCCCCGTCGCGGAGGGGGGCCGCGGTCACGACATCTCACGCCTCGGACGACATACGCCTCGCCGAGCGATGGAGGGGGCTCGACCTCAGGCTTCTCCCCATCGACGAGGTCGACGTCCGCATCCTGAGCCGCCTCCGGGAGAACGCCCGGCTGTCCAACGTGGAGATCGCGCGGGACCTGGCCATCTCGGAAGCCACGATCCGTCGGCGAATCAAGGCGCTCGAGGACAAGGGGATCATCCAGGGCTACTCGTGCTACCTGAACTACCAGCTCATCGAGAACCCCGTGAAGGCGTACGTGCACCTGTCCCTCGAGCCGGGGAGGCGCGACGAGGTCGTGTCCAAGGTCATCGCCCACCCTCGCGCCGTCGCCGTGTACCGGGTCACGGGGGAGCACGACGTGCTCTGCGTCATGTTCTTCGTGGACATGTCCGAGCTCCACGAGTTCCTGGACAAGTACCTCCAGATCGACGGTATCCGAAACCTGGAGACCCAGATCGTCCTGAACCCGTACAAGGGCGTCCCCTGGACGGGCGTCTGACGGCTACGGCCGGACGAGCGGTTCCAGGACGTGCGGGGAGTCGAACCGCAGCTTGATGTCCCGGAAGAGGCGCATCCGCTCCTGGTACGCGGGGTCTTCATTCCACAGATGCCCCAACCGCGAGACGAACACGGCGCCGGGAAGCTTCTCCACGACGCGGGCCACGCCCTTGGAGAGGTCGTACATGTGGGTCCGGTCCTTCGGGTGGTCGAAGAACGGGAAGGCGGACAGGGTGCCCGAGGCGCGGAGGCTCGCGTAGAACCCGACCTTGGAGGCCACCTGCTGACCCAGCGCCTTGAGGCGGTTCGCCAGGTCGCCCGCGGAGGCCGCCGGGAGCCGGATCTCCCCGACGAAGAGGCTGCGCTCCACACGCTGGGCCGCCTTGTCGTAGTCGGCCGCGGGCAGGTCGTAGGGGTTGGGCACGTCCCCGGCCTTGAGCTTGAACCCCGCGAGGGCGGCGTCCAGCGCCTTCTCCCTTGCGGGCATGCCCGAGGCCGTGCCCGCCAGGCACACCTGGACCGTGAACGGGTCCGGGGCGATCCCGGGCCGCAGGACGGCTGCGGCCGTCGCATCGGCCAGGTGGACCCACGGGAAGCGGAGGCTCGTCCGCGGGAGCTTGTCGAGGGCCGCGGACAGCTTGGCGGGATCGTCGTACGCGTACGTCAGGGTCTTCGTGGCCGCCGGCCTGGGCGCGAGCCGCAGGGCGACCTCCATGGGGACGTAGAACTCGGGGGCGAGCGGCAGGGTCGCGTGCAGGATGTCGTACCCCGTGCCGTTGTTGGATGCCTCCTCGAAGCCCACCCGCGTCCGGTGGCCGAAGGCGGAGATCGTCCGCAGCGCGTTCACGTAGGCCGAAAACTCCCCGTCGTAGGACGCGAGGGGCGCGTCGCCCCACACCGCGTCCCCGATGGCGAAGGCGAGGGGGACCGTGGGGACCGTGGGGACGAGGTGTCCCTTGGCGAGCGCCTCGTCGTAGAGCGCCTTCCAGGGCGCGCCGGTCTGGGCCACCACGGTGTGCCCCGTCTCGGGGAACGAGCGCGCGGTATATGCCGAGAAGTCGAGCTGGACGCCGCGTTGCTCGGGCACGAGCCACTCGTACGTGAGCAGGGTGTGCGGGCGGACCGAGAGGCCGATCTCCCGATCCTTCCCGACGCCGAGCTGCGTGCGGAAGTAGTTGTAGTCCTCCGCCGGGAGACCCAGGCTCAGGGTGCTCTCCTCCCCGTTGAGGACCTGGACGAGCTTCCGGACGTCCGTGTCGTCCCTGATCTTGACCGTGACCGCGGGCGTGCGGGTCAGGTCCGCGATGATCTCCCGCGGCAGGACTCGGTCGTTCCGCACGAAGAGGGCGTGGATCAGGGCCTCCCGGATCATCTCGGACAGGGCGGGGATCTCCGTGGCGGCCTCGATGTAGTTCCAGTCCCGGAGGAGCCCCATGTCACTCCACCTCCTTGCCGCACTCGTAGGACCGCACGAACTTGTCCCGGGTGGGCTTGATCCGCCGCAGGAAGGCGGCGAGGTCCAGTCCGACCCGCATGGCGGGCGGAGGGGTCG
>DUJI01000075.1 GCA_013329855.1 Thermoplasmata archaeon
CTCTTCTGGGGCGGCGTGGGCCAGCTCCTTGCGGGCGTGTTCGAGATGCGGAAGGGCAACACCTTCGGATTCACCGCGTTCAGCAGCTACGGGGCCTTCTGGCTCTTCTTCGGGTCCATGGTCATCCTGGAGAACCTGGGCCTCATCACCGCGCCTGCGGCGGGCGTCGGGGCGGCCCTTCTGCTCTTCGGGATCTTCACGTTCTACATGTGGATTCCCGCGATGTTCGCCAACCTCTCCCTGAACCTGACGTTCCTCTTCCTGTGGCTGGCGTTCGTGTTCCTGGGCCTGGGCGACCTGCTCACCCTGAAGCTGGCGACGACGGCGGGCGGCTACTTCGGCATCTTGGCGGCCACCGCGGCCGCGTACACGAGCTTCGCCATCGTCACCAACTCGAACCTGGGCGCGGGAACCGTCCCGCTGGGTCCGGGAATGCGACGGCGGGCCAAGGCGGTCAGCGCCCCGTACCCCGGTGCGCAGAGCCACCCGTGAGCCGGAGGGCGGCAGGTCCCGCCTGGGAATCCAGCACTCAGGGTCGCAGGATGACCTTGATGGAATCCTGAGCGGACGCCACCAAGCGGAACCCCTCGCCCGCCCGTTCGAGCGGGAGGCGGTGGGTCACGAGATCGTCCACGCGGACCTTGCCGCTCCGGAGAAGTTCGATGGCCGCGCGGATGTCTACGGGGGCGCCGCCGTAGGAGGAGGTCATCGTGATCTCCTCCCGCCACAGCGTGTTGAAGGGCAGCTCGACGGTCGCCGTGGGGTCCGTGGGGGCGAAGAACAGGACCTTCCCGCCGCGGTCCACGGAGGCGAGCCCCTGTGCGATCGCTCCGGGCGCGCCCGTGCACGTGATCACGAGGTCGGCGAAGCGGTCGCCGTTCGCGGACTTCACGTGGGCCGGCACGTCCTCGCGGCCGTCGACGACCACGTCCGCGCCGGATCGCATGGCGGCCTGCTTGCGGTAGTCCACGATGTCCGGGGCGATGACCTTCCCCGCGCCGAGCGCCTTGGCGAGCCGGATGTGCAGGAGCCCGCCGATGCCGCTGCCCACGACGAGCACGGTGCCTCCCGCGGGCACGCCGACGAGACGCTGGCCGCGGGACACGCAGGCGAGCGGCTCGATGAAGACGGCCTGCTCGTCGGAGACCTCCGCGGGCAGCCGGTACAGGCCGTGGGCCATGTTGATCGCGGGGACGCGGACGAACTCGGCGAACCCGCCCGGGTCGAAGTTCGTGGTCCGCAACGTGTCGCACACGGTCTCGTGACCCGCCCGGCAGTAGCGGCACTCGCCGCACGGCACGTGGTGGGAGACGAACACGCGGTCGCCCACGGCGACCTGGGTCACGCCCGCGCCGAGCACGGCGACCTCCGCCGCGATCTCGTGCCCGAGGACCAGGGGCGCCTTGGGCTTGCGGTACCACTCCATCACGTCGGAGCCGCAGATGCCGCTGGCCCGCACCTTGACGAGGCACTCGCCCACGCCGATCGCGGGCCTGGGCATGTCCACGACGCGCACGTCCCTGTTGGAGTAGTACACCGCGGCGCGCATGGTCTGGCCGCCCGCCGCCCTCAGCGCTTCGCCTTGGGCGCCTTCACGCGGTCCAGGGCCTCCTTGGCCGAGGCGTGCTCATGGACGATGGCGCGGACCGCGCGGATCATGCCCACGGCGTTCGGCGACTGCCAGATGTTGCGGCCCATGTCCACGCCCGCGGCGCCCGCCTCGATCGCGTGCTGGGTCAGCTCGAGGGCGTCCAGCTCGGTCTCCAGCTTGGGGCCGCCCGCCACGACCAGGGGCACGGGGCAGCTCTCGACCACCTTCTCGAAGTCCTCGCAGTAGTACGTCTTCACGAAGTGGGCGCCGAACTCCGCGGCGATGCGGCAGGCGAGGCTGAGGTAGCGCGCGTCCCGCTTCTCGAGCTCCTTGCCCACCGCGGTCACGGCGAGGACGGGCATCCCGATCTCTTCGCCGATGTCCACCAGGTTGCCCAGGTTCACCAAGCTGTCGTGCTCGTGGGGCGCGCCGACGAAGATGGAGAGGGCGACTGCGGACGCGTTCAGGCGCACGGCCTCGCGCATCCCCGTGGTCACGGCCTCGTCGGAGAGGTCCTCCTTGAGGACGCTGGCGCCCCCGGAGACGCGGAGGACGATGGGCGTCGGGAAGCCCGGGTCGATGGACGTCCGGATCACGCCGCGGGTGATCATGAGCCCGTCCGCGTAAGGCAGCAGGGGCTCGATCGTCTTTCGCGGGACCTCGAGCTTGTGGGTCGGTCCGAGGAAGTATCCGTGGTCGACCGCGAGCATGACCGTGCGGTGATCCGTGGGCCGGATGATGCGCGAGAGGCGGTTCTGGAGTCCCCAACTCATGGGCGTTCCCTCCTTACGGAAGAACGAGCGTCCCATTCGAAGCGGGCTATTTATCCTTTCCCGCGACGGCCCGCGGAATCGGAGGGTGCGTTGCGCCGGGGGGACGGCCTACTTCACCGCGCTCTCGATCTTGGCCCTCAGGTCGGCCGGGATCGAAGTGATCTTGTGGACCTCGGACGCATGGGCTTGGATCTTCTTCATCAGGCCGCTCTTCGTGATGGACTTGGCCATGAACGAGCAATCCATGCCCAGGTCCGCACATTTGAAGCTCGGCATGGTCGAGACCACGTCGGAAGGGGGTAAAGTAACTTTCGCGCGCTCCTCAGGTTAACCCCGTGCACGGGGGGCCTGGCGGAAACCTCATGGGGTCGTTCCCGAATGCCCACCGTATGCCTCTCGACGTCTGGGTGGAGCGCCAGAAGATCGTGGGCCGCCTCCGGTTGTTGGCCCGGCCGGGCGGCGATCCGAAGCTGCAGGCCTACCTGGGCTCGCCCGTCCCCTCCCTGGGACTCAGCATCCCTCAGATGCGGACGGTGTATCGGGAGGTCGACGAGAGCCACCCCGATCTGCGTGCGCAGGAGGCACACCTGCTTGCCGCGGCCCTCTGGTCCGGAGAGACCTTCGAGGAGAAACTGTTCGCCATCCATCTCCTGAGCCGCCATGCCGAGGCGCTCGACGACCGAGCCTGGTCCCTCGCGGACTCCTGGGTCGACGAGGCCACGGGCTGGGCCCTGAGCGACGGGCTGGCCTCGGGCCCCATCAGCACCATGGTCCGCGCGGAGCCCAAGCGGTTCGCGGAGATCCTCCGTTGGACCCGGGCGGAGCACTTCTGGCGCCGCCGCGCCTCCACGTACGCCCTGAACGAACTGGTCCGCGCGGGGGAGCTGGACAAGCCGTTCCGCCTGCTCGAGCGGCTCCTGTACGACGAGGAGTTCTGGGTCCAGCGCGCCGTGGGGACGTGGCTCCGGGAATGCTGGAAGAAGGACCCGAAGCGGACGGAGGCCTTCCTGCGGAAGCACGTGAAAGGACTCCCGCCCGTGACGATCACGGTGGCCACGGAACGCGCGTCGAAGGCGCTCCGGGAGGAGCTGCGGCGGAAACGCAAGGTCGCGGGGAAGAAACGCTCCTAGGGTCTCCGGGATCCGCCGCCCGAGGAATCGAGTCGCTTCGCGAGGACCTCCAGGTCAGCGGGATGCCTCGCTTTCCGCTTGCCGGAGAGGAGCTCCCGTTGAGCGTCCACGATGCCGCGGGGAATCTCGGCCCACAAGGACCGCACCCGGGCGTCCAGTTTGCGCTCCGCCCCGGGCACGTCCGCCGCGACCGCGGCAAGGTCGAAGCCCCGGACGGGTCCGTAGTACGCATAGACGTGCAGGTTCCCCTTGAAGAAGCACGCGCTGTACGGGAGGGTCTGGATGCCCGCGTGCTCCGCGACCTTGGCGAATCGCGCGACCTCCTCCGGTGTGACCGCGGCCGGGGCGATCGTCTCCGTGAGGATCTCCACCGTGGAGACGAACCACGCGTCCTTGCGGTGCGTGTCGAAGATCAGGGGCATCCCGTCCACGACGAGCGTCCCGTAGGACGTCTCTTGGGTGTCCGCGTCGAACGCGGTGAGGCCGTGGTCCTCCGGCACAAGGCGCTGGAGAAGGAGGAAGTCGTCGCGCTCGACGGACACGGGCCACGCAGCCGCGCTCGCGTATTTGACGCTGACCCGTTCTCGCCCGACGGCCCGCATCCGCGATACCTACCGCAAGCTTATACGCGGCCGCAAGTTTGGGGACGCTGAACCGGGGCGATGAGATGGCAGAGGGAATCCTCATCCAAGAGAAGGCTCTCCAGGGGTTCTGCGAAGCGGTCCTCATGAAGTTGGGCGTCCCGCCTCAGGACGCCAAGGTGACCACGGACGTCCTCATCCTGGCGGACCTCCGCGGGATCAGCTCGCACGGGGTCGCGCGCCTCCAGCGGTACGTCACGGGCCTCAAGGAGGGCTACATGAAGCCGACGGACCACAGCACGTTGGTCCGCGAGACGAAGGCCACGGCCCTCATCGACGGAGGGCAGAGCCTCGGCCAGGTCGTCGGTCGGAAGGCCATGGAGATCGCGATCACGAAAGCGAAGGAGACCGCGGTGGGCGTCGTGACCGTCCGGAACTCGAACCACTACGGCATCGCCGGCTACTACGCGCTGATGGCCCTGGAGCACGACCTGATCGGGATGAGCATGACGAACGCCGCGCCCCTCGTCGTGCCGACCTTCGGCCGGACGGCCGTCCTCGGCACGAACCCCATCGCGATCACCGCGCCGACCTCCCAAGAGACGCCTTTCGTCTTCGACATGGCGACATCCACGGTGCCGCGGGGCAAGGTGGAGGTGTTCAACCGCCAGGGCAAGGCCATGCCCCAGGGCTACGCGGTCGACGAGACGGGCGCCGACACCACGGACCCCGCGCGGGTCCTGAACGCCCTCGCGAAACGCCTGGGCGGCGGGCTCCTCCCGCTCGGCGGGGCGGGGGAGGAGTTCGGCGGGCACAAGGGCTACGGCCTCGCCCTCATGGTCGACGTGCTCAGCGGCGTCCTCCCCGGCGCGGCCACAGGCCTCCAGGTGTACGGGGACGAGCGGCGTCCCGACGTGGGGCACTTCTTCTTGGCCCTCGACCCGGCCGCGTTCCGGCCGCTCGACGAGTTCAAGCGGGACATGGACCGCCTCGCGCGGGAGTTGAAGGACACCCCCAAGGCGAACGGACAGCCCCGGATCTACGTCGCCGGGGAGAAGAGCTTCGCCAAGATGGCCAAGTACCGCACGGAGGGGATCCCCCTCGGCGCCAAGGTCGTGGAGAACCTGAAGCAAATCGGCGAGGAGCTCCGCGTTCCCTGGCCTGGACCCTAGCCGTTTACGCAGGCCTAATAAACCGCGCATGGTTGGCGGGGACCGCAGGGCCCGCATGGAACCTTGGGACGTCGCCGTCGTGGGAGGTGGAATCCTCGGCACCTCCGTCGCCTACTGGCTCGCACGACGCTACGACGGCCGGTTCGCCGTCATCGAGAAGGAGACGGATGTCGCGCAGCACGCGAGCCGCCGCAACACGGGCGTCGTCCATCGGCCGTTCTACCTGGACCCGAACAAGGCGAGGGTCTTTGCCCATGCCGCGGGCATCTCCTACCACCTCTGGAAGCCGTACGCTGCGGCCAAGGGCCTCCCGTGGTACCAGGTCGGGACGTACGAGGTGGCCCTGGACGACGGACAGGTGGACCAGCTGCACGCCTACGTGGGGTACGCCGCGGAGAACGGGATGGATCCGTCCGAGGTCGAGTTCGTCGACGGCCGGGAGATGGCGCGCCGGGAGCCGAACGTCCGATGCGAGGGCGCCCTCTTCTCGAAGACGGACACCGCCGTCGACTACCACGCGTTCACCGAGGCGTTGAAGGCGGACGCGGAGGCCCTCGGCGTCCGGTTCCTCACCGGGGCTTCGGCGAACGCGGTCCACGCGAACGACTCGGGCGTCGACATCACGCTGAATGGCAGGAAGGAGCCCGTCCGCTCGCGCTACCTGATCGGCTGCGCGGGTGGGAGCGCGATCGACCTGGCCCACGCGATGGGCGTCGGCACCGAGTACACGGACATGCACTTCCGCGGGGAGTACTGGACGATCAACACGCGGGAGGCGGACCTCGCGCGGCACAACGTGTACTCCGTGCCGCGGCACACGGACCTCCCCTTCCTCGACCCGCACTGGGTCATCCGCGCGAACGGCCTGAGGGAGATCGGGCCCAACGCGGTGCCCGTGTCCGGACCTTGGTCGTACCACGGGCTGTTCCGCCCGCTGGTCCCGTGGGCCGCGAAGTTCTTCGAGCCGCCGATCTACAACAAAATCCGGCTCATGGTGGACAAGGACTTCCTCAGCCTGGCCGTCCAGGAGATGTGGAGCTCGATGTCGAAGGCGGTCATGCTCCAGCGGGTCCAGCGGTTCCTCCCCGCGCTGAAGCTCGAGCACCTCGTCTCCCCCGGCACGGCGGGCATCCGCACCCCGGTAATAAACCGCCACGGCGGGATCGTGAAGGAGGCCATCGAGGCCCCCGGACCCCACTCGTACCCCATCCTGAACTACAATTCCCCGGGGGCCACGGGGTCCCCCGCGTTCGCGGTCTACCTGGTCGATCGCCTCGCGAAGCGCGGGGACCTGGACCACCTGAAGCCGGGGCCCAAGCCGAACGGGCTCTGGTCGTGGGATACGATCGCGAACGCGATGGAGCTCACCGGGTAGTCGCGGACCGGGATCAGGCGCCCTTCAGCTGGATCCAGTACGTGGGGTCGTCGACGATCAGGTACGTGGGCTTCCCGTGCGTCTCCTGCTCGCGGACCCATTCCTGCAGGCGCCTCTGGGGATCCTCGCCCCGCTTCCCGACGTAGCGGAAGGGGAGCAGCTTGCGCTCCTCGTCCGTGAGCCCGTCGCACAGGAGCCACAGGTGACCCCAGCCCGTGCGGCGGTACTGCGCGAGCATGTCCACCGGCTTCTGCTTCCCGATCTTGAAGTCCGCCACGACGACGTCCTGCACGGCGCGCAACGCGCGGTCGATCGCGGCCGCTCCGACCTTGCCCGGATCCGCGCCGCGGGCGATCTCGGCCTCCGCTTCCTGGAGCACGGGGGCCGCGATCTTCATCAGATTCCGGAACTCCTCGTTCCCGAAGCCGTCCGGGCACGGCGCGACGCAGACGACGGTGCCGCCGGGCTTGACCGCGCGCGCCGCGGCGTTGATCGCCTTCCCGGCCTGGTACACGTTGATGCCCAGGTGGCGGGCCGTGACGATCGCGATGTCCGCGAGCTCGGGAATGGAGGCGGCGTACACCTTGTCGAGGGCGTGGCGCAGCTTCCGGTGCACGGCGAAGATGTCGCCGCCTTCGAGGGCGACGACCTGGTACGCGGGATTGAGCACGCACACGACTGCGTAGACGAAGGTGCCGCGGGCCTTCAGCGCATCCAGGATCGTCCGCACGGCCGCGCGCTTGTACTCGTAGACCGGGTTCCCGTCCAGAATCCCCATGTCCACGTGCGGCGCGAAGCCGAGCTCGCCGAACATCTGGAGGTGGTCCGCGGTGGTGATGGCGCGGCCCGCGATCCCGGGCACGATGTGCTTCGGCCCCCCGCTCACGCCCGCGAAGTAGTGGTAGTCCAGGTCGCACAGGGAGATGATCGCCTGGGAGCGCGCGGCCCGGGCGTTGAGCTCGATGGGCGTGCCGTCCGGCATCGTGCCGAGCCTCTCGAGGTCCTCGCGGTCGTGGTGGAAGAACGTGCGGTCCTGCCACGCGGGCCATAGCTTGTCCCCGAGCATGTACGGCCACTCCTGCGGCTTCGGGTCGCGGTGGGTCGCGGCCGCGATGATCAGGTTAATCTTCTCGCGCTTCACCCCGTGGGCCTGGAGCCAGTCAAGGAGGCCGGGGAGCAGAAGGCGCTGGTGGGCGCACGGCCTCGCGTAGTCGTCGATGATCACGGACACCTCGTAGCCGTGGTACGTGGACGCGAGCCACTCCGCCATCGAGGGCGCCAGGTCCGGCGTCGAGGATTCCTCGAGGGACCGCCGCAACGCGCCCGGCACGTCCGCGAGCGCAGGCGCGCCCTCGGGCGTCCGCAGCGGGACGAGGCGTCCCTCGGACAGCACGCTCTCCGGGAGGAAGTCGGAGAGGAAACGGTCCCCGTACGCGAGGCGGGGCACTCGACCGAGCACGGCCTTCGTCGCCATGGATGTCCACAAGACAGGACGCGCTATTTAACGGAACCGTCAGAACTCCCCTGACGGGTCCGGACGCGCCGCCTCGCGACACCGGTTTCGGCCAGCCTCGTCCCCGGCGCGCGCTCGGGAGAATTACACGTGCAGTACGTACCTCAGCTATATCCACGGTCCAAAACGTCTCTCCGGGAGGAAGGTCACAGCGATGGAGCTGGCACGCGGGCGGGCGGGGGCCCCTCAGCTCGGGATGGGGGCCGCGACGAATCTGACCCGAGGATGGCTTGCCACGCGCCTCGTCTCGGCGGAGAAGCCGAGACGGACCACCGCTCCGGAGGAGGAGTTCCGATGAAGTTTGCGTATTTCCCTGGGTGCGTCGCTCGGGACCGCTGCCGCGAGCTCGACGACGCCACGCGCGAGGTGGCCAAGGACCTCGGAATCGAACTCGTCGAGCTCAACGGGGCCGTGTGCTGCGGAGGAGACCTCCCGGAACCGGACCCCGAAGCCACACTCGCCGCCAACGCCCGCAACCTGGCGATGGCCCAGGCGAAGGGGCTCGACCTCCTCACCGTGTGCGGGACGTGCCAGTTCCATCTCTCGCTGGCCGCGCGGGCCCTCGAGGACCCCGCGACGCGCGAGCGGGTCAACCGGATCCTCGAGCGTTCTGGCCACGGCCGATACGAGGGAGGTCTCCGGGTCCGGCACCTCCTCGAGGTCCTCCTCCAGGAGGTCGGAGAGAGGAAGCTCGCCGCGCACGTCCGCCGTCCGCTGGGCGAGGTCGCGGTGGGCGCGTTCTACGGCTGCCGCATCCTGCGGGCCCCGGGCACGGAGACGTTCGACACGCCGACGGACCCCACCTCCATCGAACGCCTCGTCACGATCCTCGGCGGCAATCCGGTGCGGTACAACGGACGGACCGCCTGTTGCGGCTTCGACGCCCCGGATACGAGCAGGAACCTCACCTCCCGGTTGTCTGCTTCCGCCCTCATGCGGGCAAAGGATGCGGGCGCGACGACGCTCGCGACCCCGTGCCCGCTGTGCCACCTCGTCCTGGACGCGCACCAGCGGGACGCCTCGAAGGTCGCGGGCGAGCGGATTGGCATGCCGGTCCTCCACCTGTCCCAGCTGGTCGGACTCGCTTTCGGAATCGACCCCGACCGTCTGGGCGTGAGGCGCAACACGGTGAGCGTGGCCCGCGTGGTTCGGAAGCTCGAGGATGCGGAGGTCGTGAAGGCGTGACGGACACGGGGCGGAAGGTCGGCGTCTTCATCTGCCACTGCGGCGGGAACATCTCCGACGTCGTCGACGTGAACGCGCTGCGCGAGTTCGCCTCGAAGCAGGACGGCGTCGTGGCGGCGACGGACTTCCGGTTCATGTGCTCTAACCAGGGGCAGGCGCGGCTCCAGGATACGATCAAGGAGAAGGGACTCGACGGGGTCGTCGTCGCGTGCTGCACGCCGAAGATGTACGAGGACATGTTCCGGGAGACCGCCAAGTCCGCGGGGATGAACCCGTACCTCCTCGAGATCGCGAACGTCCGGGAGCAGTGCGCATACCCCCACCGCTCCGAGCCCGAGAAGGCGACCGAGAAGGCGAAGGGGCTCGTGAAGTCCCAGGTCGCCAAGGTCCTGCGCCTTGAACCCCTCGACGTGAAGACGGCCGGAATCCACGAGGGCGTCGCGGTAATCGGCGCGGGGATCGCCGGCATCCATGCATCGATCCTGCTCGGCAAGGCCGGGCACAAGGTCACCCTGATCGAGAA
>DUJI01000211.1 GCA_013329855.1 Thermoplasmata archaeon
GCCCGCCCAGCCGCGCGCGAAGGCGACGAGGCCCTCCGTGGTCTCCTTGGCCAGCGTGAGGGGACTCACGGGGGTCGAGAATCCCAGGAGGAGCGGTCGCTCCACGAGCTCGTCGCGTCCTCCGGCCACGATGGCCGCCATGTCGATCGTGTCCTGGCTGTACTGCTTCCCCCAGTTGTAGCCGTCCAGGGGCTTCGTCGTGTGCTTGAACCCGTAGAGGACCTCGTAAACGTGCACGGCCTCGTTGGGAACGTCCCGCGGCCACACAACCCACGAGGCGTGGTCCAGGCAGGGCGAGGCGTCCACGAGGCGGTAGAACGCCTCGACGTCCTTCAGGGTGGGGGAACGGACCCCACCGTTGCCGTCCTCGACCTGGACCGCGGTGCCCATGCTGCTGAAGTACGTGTTGCCCTCGCCGAACGAGAGCACGTGATCGGGTCCGCGGCCATAGAGGCGGAAGCGGCTGGGCGCCTGCATCAGGAGCGACTTGAGGACTCCCTCGGGGATCCGGACGACCTGGCTCAGGTCATCGTACGAAGCGCCCGCGGCCTGCAGGAGCTTCGCGCTCTCGGGGTCCAGGATCCGCACGCCGGTCCGCTCCAGGATCCGGACCGTGGCCCCGTGGATCTTGTGCAGGTCTCCCCGCGTGAAGGGCTCCAGCCGCAACGTCAAGCTCCCCAACCCCACGTGGACACGGTGGCGACGACTCGGACCATCGTCACGACTCCCCGGGCGCGGTTTCCCCGGGCCCGTTCCCATGCGTCCGCGGAACTAATAGTTCCATTGTAATGACTGCACCGTGTGTAGCTTTTCCTTTTCTTCCCAGGAGAAGACCGGTTACGCGGAGGACCCCCGCCGGGGTCCCCGGCGTGCGTGAGAACTAAGTGCTCCCGCGTTCTCCCGAGCCCACTGACCTCCGGGGGTTCCATGGACGCGATTGACGAGGCCGCCGTGCGGACGATCCGTGGGCTGACGGGCGTCCACCGCGTCGAATTCCTCGAGCCCGCCGATTGCGAGGCGCTCCGCGCGCGGCGGACGGCCGAGGCCGCCGAGAACCGCGGAGTGGAGGAGGTTCTCTCCCGCCCGCGCATCCTCTGCCTCTTCAAGGACGTGGGCTTCCGCCCGCCTCCCGAACCCACGCTCCTCTTGGTGGACGACGCGGGGACGGTCCTCGGCCGCGAGCTCGTCCCGGGAGACCGGCCCCCCGCGGACCGGCGCGTGGCCCATCTGGGCAAGGATTTCGTCCTCTATGCGGGGGCCCGGCCCCGGGGTGCGTATCACTTTCTGTTGCCCGCCGTGCGCTTCCCCGAACTCGAGACGATACCCCGCCTCGTGCGCGTCGTGTCCGCGAGCCCCGACACGCCCCAGGACGAGTACCTCCGCTCGCGATTCGGCGTGCCCCTGGGCCGTGAGTTCGCGTCCATCCTGGTGGGCTATGCGGTCCGGAACCCTTAGGTAGCGCAACGCGCCTCCCTTCTCGCTTGGCGCAGCCCGTCGTCATCTTCCAACCCGAGGGACGTCGCACCCGCGTCGGGGTGCGCGAGGACCTCCTGGACGCCGCGCGGCGGTGCGGAGTCGGCCTCGAGGACCTGTGCGCGGGACGGGGGACGTGCGGGAAGTGCAAGGTGGTCGTCCGCCAGGGCGCCGAGATCCTCCGTCCCGCGACCCCGTTCGAGGCCCATCTGACTAGGGAGGAGCGGCAACGGGGCATCCGCCTCGCCTGCCAATGCCGGCCCGCGGGCGAAGGGATTCTCGTCCTGGAGATCCCGCCTGAATCCCAGCGCGCGTGGCAGCGCCTGCAGACGACGGGCCTCATGCCTCCGCATGGGCTGGCTCCCGACATCCGCAGGCTACGCCCACCTCGCAGGATTCCGTCGCGGACGCCCTCGAACCTTCGGATGTCGCCCGAGATCCGGCGGGCCCTGGAGACCGCCAGGTCCCGCGGTCACGGGGAGCGCGAGCTCGTCGTGTGGCGGCGCGAGGTCCTTGCCGTGCGCCCGAAGGGAGCGGCGCTCCTCGGGATGGCCTTCGACATCGGGTCCACGAAGATTGCGGGCTTCCTCGTGGACCTGGTCACCGGAGAGACCCTGGAGACCGTCGCGGCACCGAACCCCCAGATGGTCCACGGCGAGGACATCATGTCGCGGCTCGCCTTCGCTCGCGGCTCTCAATCGCAGGAGACCCTCCTCCACGAGGAGGTCCTCCACATCCTGAACGAGCTCCTGCGGAAGGCCTGCGCCCTCGCGCGGCGTCCGCCCACGGACGTGTGCGAGGTGGTCGCCGTGGGCAACACGGCCATGCAGCACCTGTTCCTGGGCGTCCCCACGGACAGCCTCTCCCGCGCCCCCTACACGCCCGCCACAAGGCAGGAGGAGGTGCGTCGCGCCGGTGCCTTCGGCCTCCGCGTGTGTCCGAGCGCCCCAGTCATCGCGCCGCCCGTGGTCGCCGCGTTCGTCGGGAGCGATCTCGTGGCCGGCGTGCTCGCGACCCGGATGCACCGGGCCGCTGGGCTGCACGTGTTCATCGACGTGGGGACGAATACGGAGATTTGCGCGGGCGACCGGCGCCGTCTCGTGGCGTGCTCGACGCCCTCGGGGCCCGCCTTCGAAGGGGCGCACATCCGGTTCGGCATGCGGGCCGCGGACGGCGCCGTGGAGCGGGTGGCCATCGAGCCCGAGACATTCCATGTGGACTACCGGGTCATCGGCCGGATGAAGCCGCGGGGTCTCTGCGGATCCGCGCTTCTCGATCTGCTCGCGGACCTGTTCCGCACGGGCGCCGTCGACGGCGCGGGACGCCTGCAGAAGCGGGCCGCGCCCGAGCGGATCCGTCGCGGGGAACACCAGCTTGCATTCCGCGTGGTGGACGCGGACGCCACCTCGATCGGGCAGGACATCCTCCTGACCCAGGAGGACATCGGGCAGCTCCAGCTGGCGAAGGCCGCGATCCACACGGGGATCGACATCCTGCTCGACACGCTGCACGCCTCGTCCTCGGAGATCCGCGCGCTGTACCTGGCGGGGGCCTTCGGCAGCTACCTGGCCCCGGAGAGCGCACGGGCCGTCGGCATGCTCCCGGACATCCCGCTGGATCGCGTCCAGTTCGTCGGCAACACGGCGGGCTCCGGCGCACGCCTGGCCCTCGTCTCCACGCGGGAGCGGGAGGCCATGCGAGCCCTGGCGGGGCGGATCCGCCAGATGCCCCTGGCCGGGGACCCGCGGTTCCCGCGGGAGTTCGCCTCGTCCCTGTTCCTGCCTCACCGGGACGCGTCGCGGTTCCCGAGCGTCACGCCGCGGACGCGCGTGCGGCATCGATGACCGCGTCCAGCTCCCGCACCACGCCGGCCGGGAGCGGATTCGGCACGGGCCGCGCCAACGCCTCGATGACCTTGGCCCGGGCCCTCTCCTCCATGCTCTTCTTCCCGTCCGAGGTCCAGAGGTCGTGGCTCCTGCGGTCCACGAGCTTGGGGTGAAAGTGCTCCTGCCGGAGGTGGTCCAGGGTGTGCCTCTGCCCCAGGAACATGCCGCCGATGCCCACCCTCTCGATCACGTCCAGGGCGAGAT
>DUJI01000078.1 GCA_013329855.1 Thermoplasmata archaeon
GCTCTGGTCGCGGCGTCCCTGACCATCGCGCTCCTCCGGAACGCGTTGTCCTCCGTCGTGATCGGTCTGGGCGTCCTCGACAACGTGGTCGTGTACAGCCTCCTCGTGAAGCGCCGGAGCCCCTGGAACATCACCCTGGGCTCGTTCAGCGGTGGCCTCCCCGCCGTCTACGGCTGGACGTTCGCCACCGGGTCCATCGGGCTGGTCCCGATCCTGATGGCGGCGCTCGTCGTGCTGTGGACCCCGAACCACATCTGGAGCCTCGCCCTCCGCTACCGGGACGACTACGCGCGGGCCGGCGTGCCCATGCTGCCCGTGGTCATGGAGGAGCGCAAGGCGATCCGGTGCATCGCCTCCACGTCCCTCCTGCTCGTCGGCTTTTCGGTCGCCCTGGACTCCCTGGGAGCCTTCGGGGACGCCTACCTGTGGACCGCGCTCGGTCTCGGCGTGGCCCTGGTGGGCCTGAACGGCTGGCTCCTCCTCCGGCCCACGCCGGCGAGGGCGTGGCTCGTGTTCAAGTTCTCCAGCCCCTACCTGGCCATCGTCTTCCTCTTCATGATCCTGGGGCCGTACCTGCCCCCCTGAGCTCGAGCGGGCATCTTCGGACCTTCGGCAGATTTGCAGGTGCTCAGCTAAGTACGCATGCTTATTTCCACATCTATTCGCAGGTCGGCAGGGACATTACATACTGAAGTAAGAACGGCCATGCATTGAATTCGGTTCCCCTAAGGAAGGGTCTTCATGGCGACGGTCGACGAGATTGTGGCGACCACGCACACGCACGAGTACAAGGTGACCTTCAAGTCCGCGGTCTGGGGAACGATCCTGGCCACGGTCGGGATGGCGGCGCTCTACGCCCTGTTCGGCCTGCCGCCCGGGTTCGACAACTACTACGAGGTCATGTTCTTCCACTCCATCGGGATCGGGATTGCCGCGCTGGCCGTGTTCATGGTCATCGTGGCCTTCGACCTGCGGAAGTACGAGCCCGGCCTCGACATGCCCCTGTACTACCGCGCGCTGTCCGCGGTCCTGTTCGGCGCCCTCGGCGGGCTCCTCTTCCTCATCCCGGAGACCCAGGACCTCCGCGGCCTCCCGATGGGTTTCACCTTCCTCGGCCTCCTCATGATCGCGGATGCCGGAGGCGCGCTCTTCATCGAACTCCTCCTCCTGCCGCGGAAGAAGGCCGGGGTGTACGCGATGAACTACGAGCTGCGCCCCGTGCCGACGCAGATGGGATACCTCTCCCGGATGCTCCCCCTGCGGAAGGAGGACCGCGCGGCGTACCGGAAGATGCCCGTGAGCTACTGGCTCATCCTCGTCTCCGTGGGCTCGGCGTTCATCGCCGGGATCGTCGGCTTCGTCAACCTCTGGGTGATGACCTTCGGCCCGAGCATCTTCTCCGGCTACATGAACTTCCTCGGCCTGGACCAGGGCGGATTCCTGGATGCGACCCTGGACCCCCACTCCCACGAGATGGCCCTCGCGATCATGGCCGGGATCATCGCCATCGCGGCGGAACGCTTCGGCGTCCTCCGCGCCGCTGACGTGCGGGAGAAGATCGCCAAGCTCGGCCTCTCCGTGTCCCTCGCGGGCGTCGTCGGGATGACCGTGGTCTTCCTGGCCATCGCCTTCGCGAACTTCGACCCGGGGACCTGGTTCGCGGCCCCGCCCAACGGCCTCGCCGGGGACGACATGGTCATGTCCGTGATCGCGATCGGCGCCATGATCGCGCTCGTCCCGCTCGCCCTGACCCCGCGGGAAGCCGACGGCCGGTCGTCGTGGCGGGACCCGGTCCGCCTCTCCCTCCTCGGGACCTGGGTGGCCGCGGTCGTCATCAGCGTGATCGCCGCCTTCTACGTCGAGTTCCATGAGGACCTCTTCGGTGACGCGCTGGCGGCGAACGACGCGGTCTTCGGCGAGCTCCAGTCCCTCTTCGGGGTGTTCCTGCTGACCGCGGTGTCGCTCATCCTCCTGGCCGTCGACCTGTACAACGTGAAGGGGTCCGCCCGGAGGCTCGTGGGCTGGGTGGCCGGCCTGGGCGTGCTCGTCGGCACCGGCGGCGCCATGCTCTGGGCGTTCGTCGATCCGACCGTCGGAGGCGCGTCCTTCTGGGTCCACGTCCTGGGGATCGGCCTGACGGGCGTGGCGGCCCTCGTGTCCGTGGTCGCGATCCACGCGGTGCC
This sequence comes from Thermoplasmata archaeon, assembly GCA_013329855.1. GTDB lineage: Archaea > Thermoplasmatota > Thermoplasmata > RBG-16-68-12 > RBG-16-68-12 > RBG-16-68-12 > RBG-16-68-12 sp8695u. Next base: position 2,184 of record DUJI01000078.1, read on the forward strand.
CGTGCCCAAGGGGACCATCCTCCGGATCTACGCACCGGCCGACCTCGAGGCCGCCACGGGTTCGCCGGACCGCTGATGCCACAGGCGCCCCCCACGGTCGCTCCGTTCAGAGAGCCCGAGCTCATGCCTTACTCCAGGAGCGCAGGCACGGCCCCTCGCCGAAGTCAAGCCGGCGAGGGCTTCCGCGCCTCACATTCTCTCGAGGTCCCGCGCGATCTTCTCCGAGTCCGTGTAGAGGCGTTGGCTCTTGACCTTGCCGCCATGCATCTCGAAGACGTTCAGCGCCTTCTGCTTCATTTCCTTCCCGTTCGACAGCTTTCCCTCCTGGGTCCACTCCACGAACACGAGGTCTCCCGTCTCGCTGAGGTTCTCCACGTGCAGGCGCAACCCTCCGGGCCAGGTCGTGCCGATCTTCTGGAACCATTCGGCCACGCCTTCTCTCCCCCGGAACGAGCCGCCCGCGATGGTCCCGCTCGATTCGACATGGACCTCGGGGTCATACAGGTCGAGGACCGCGGGGATGTCCCCTCGGTTGAAGTGCTCGATGCCTTCCTTGATCCGCTCCGCATTGTCTCCCGTCATCTCACCCCCTCCGTACGAGACGGCCATTCGAGAACTTTGCCGGGCGCCCTTTGTCGGCGCTGTGATCAGGGCCCGGTTCGCCTACGCAAAAACCCGAGCTTTCCGACCGTGCTACGTAATGGCACGTAATCGGATGAACCTATCGGTGCCCTGTCCCATGCCGGGGGTGGGTCCGGAATTCCATCGCTTGCCGAGCCTAGAACCACCGCTTCATCCAGTGCCGTTCGAAGAGGACCTTCTGCATGTGCCAGACCTTCCCAGGCATGCGGAAGTCAATCTCCGGCTTGGGAGCCGCGAGGAAGTTGCCGCTCACGAATGCGCTTTGACCCCGACCCACTTCGAGGAAGCATGCGCCATGGCCATCCCATCTTCTCGTCTTGCCCTTCCCTTTGATCTGCGCCGCGAGGTTGCTGGCGACCGTCTCGGCGTGGCCGTGCGCGAAGACCCCTGCCTTGGGGAGGAAGGGCACGTAGCCGTTCGGCGTCGCGACGGCCGCGATGTCGCCGACGGCGTAGACCCCGGGAATCTTCGTCTCGAGCGTCGCGGCATTCACAGGAACCCAGCCCGTGCCGTCCGTCAGACCCGCGTCGACGACGGGTCGCGGCGCTCGATGGGGCGGCACGCAGAACAGCAGGTCGTACGGTACGGTCTCTCCCCCTTCGAAGCGAAGCTCCCCGTTCCCAATCTCCGTGAGCTTGCGCTTGGGACGGTAGTTGATTCCCCGCGCGGCCAGGAGCTCGGCGACCTGGCCCCCGATCTCGGGGCCCGCCGCCGGGACGGGGCCGCCCTCGGCCTTCCGAATCGTTCCGAGCTCCCCCACGCCTACTGCGAGGCCACGGCCGTCTCGATCTGGACGGAGGGCGGCTACTGGACGGGGTTCACGCGCGGCTTCCGGCCCCTCCATCTCCGCGTCCGTCGCGCGGACCTCCCGGCGTGGCGGGACTTCTTCCGGGCCGCGGGGGCGCGGGCGAGCCTCGCGGGGGCCCGGGAGACTCTCTTCGGCGTGGTCCACGTCCTCCACCCGACGTCCCGCGTCCGCTCCGTGGAGCACGGCGGCGTCCGCGTCGTGCCCCTTCCCGAGGCCTTCGCGTACGCGGCGGCCCGCCCCTACCTCTACGAGCCGGTCCTCCCCGCGCTCCGGGGGTTGATGGAGAGGGGCGGGGGATGAGACCCCAGGATCTCGAACGGGAGGGAGCGTGCTTCGCGCTCCTGCGTGCCCTCGAGGGCCAGGAGGCGGTCCTCGTGGGCGGATACGCGGTGAGCGCCTACGGGCCGCCTCGCTTCTCCCTCGATCTGGATTTCGTGGCGCCCGCATCTGCGGTCCCCGGGATCCGGGAGATCCTGAAGGCGGCGGGTCTCGTCCGCGTTCGGGAATGGAAGGGAGGGGGCGCCTTCGCGGGCCGGGCGGAGCGCTGGTCCCGCGGGGAGGAGGCCCTCCCCTTGTCCGTGGACCTGCTCGTGGACGGGATCTCGGACCGCGTCTCCGGGGCCTCCCACCCCTATGCGTCGATCCGCCGCGGGGCCCTGCGCCGCACCGTGCGGGGTCTGTCTCCCTCGTCCGAGGCCCAGGCCCGCGTGGCCGCGCCCGAGGTCCTCGTCGCCCTCAAGCTCGAGTCCGCGCGCCTCGTGGACCTGCGGGACCTCGCGGTCCTCGCCGGGGCCGACGTCGACGCGGCGCGCGTGGCCCGCCTCCTTCGGGGCGTCCGGCGGGACGTCCTCCTCGACCACCTCGACGCCCTCGCCGCAGCCCTGGGGCGGCGCGACTTCCAGGACTCCCTCAAGGGCGTGTACATGCTCGACGAGCGCGCGTTCCGGAGGCTCGCAGACCGGACATACGCTCTCCTCCGAGGGTTGCGCAGGGCGCTGTCGCGCACCGGGGGAGGACCGACGTGAGACGGCCGGCACCCGGTCCGAAGGCGGACCGTCGGTCTCGGAGGACCCTTGCGGGGGCGAGGCAGTCCTCGCGCGGCATCCCGAACGGCCTCAGCGGTTCTCGAGGTCCGCGGCCGGCGTGGCGTCCCATCGCGGCGCGCCGGCGGCGGCGCGGGAGAGCGCCTCTTCCAGCACGTTGTCATCGGCATCGACGACCTCACCGATGCGGCGCGTCCGATCCGCCGGATCGAAGCTCGCGCGGGGAATGCCGCCGCACGGCTCGCCGCCGACCTGCTCAGCAGGTCGCCGCAGAGCCAGGTCGACCGGATCGAGCCGCTGTACCTGCTCGGGCGCATCCGAGCCCGCCGGGGCGAGCCGGCCTGGGAGGCGCTGGACGAGGCGCT
>DUJI01000051.1 GCA_013329855.1 Thermoplasmata archaeon
CACCAGGATGTTGCCGACTTCCTTGAGCCCGCTCTGTTCCAGCTCGCCGAACTCGTCGGTGCTGCCATCGTCCCGACGGAAGAGAATGTCGCAGAGGCGCCGGGCGGAGGCCGCCGGGAAGAGGATGAGGGTGCGACCGGTGAGGTCGCCCATCATCTGCATGAGCACGGCCGCAACCACGGCATCGGGGGCGCCCAGGAGGTCGGCCACTTCCTCGAGCGGCCGCTGCGTCGCCGACAACCCGATCCGCTGCGGCGGCCTGGCCGTCAGCCGTTCCAGCCGTTCGAGCGAGAGCGCCAGATGCGCGCCGCGTTTGTTCGGCACGAGCGCGTGGATCTCGTCGATGATGACCCATTCCACCTGGGAGAACGCCTCGCGGAACTTCGGGGTGCTCAGGATGATGGCCAGGCTCTCCGGGGTCGTGATGAAGATGTGCGGCGGCCGGCGGACCTGCTTCTGGCGCTCCTGGGCCGACGTGTCGCCGCTGCGGACGGCCACGCGGATCTCCGGCGCGGGCGCGCCTTCCTTGGCCGCCAGCTCCGCGATCTCGCGCAGCGGCTCCTCCAGGTTGCGGTTGATGTCGTTCGCGAGGGCCTTGAGCGGGGAGACGTAGAGGCAGTAGATGCGGCTCTCCAGCTCGCCGCGGAGCTGCTTCGCGTAGAGTTCGTTGATGATGGACAGGAAGGCGGTCAGGGTCTTGCCGCTCCCCGTGGGGGAGGAGACCAGGACGTTCTTCCGCGCGTGAATCAGGGGGACCGCGTACGACTGGGGCTCCGTGAGACCCTCGAACTTGGCCGTGAACCAGCCGCGCAGGAGGGGCTGGAGGAGAGCAAGGACCTCGTCCTTCGTGGCGGCCTTCTTCACCCTATGGAGCATGCCCTTTCCTCGTGGAATCGGCGGGAATCGCGAGGTATAGGAAGCGCCGTAAAAAAGGATTATGGAAACCGGCGCGAAACGCGAGCCAGCCACCGCCGTCTTCAGGACCGGACTTGGGCTACCCCGGAGACACACGACGGCGTTCGTGCGATGGGTGCACAAACGGTTTATACCACGTCTTCCTTGAATCGAAATCCAAGGGGAACGCGGAAGCCGCGGAAGGCGACACCATGACGGCAGACGTGGGCGCGACGGATCGGGGCATGAGCCGACGCAAGTTCCTGACTCTCGCGGGCGCGGGCGCCGTGTTCGGCGCTCTGGTCATTGCCGCGACCCGGCAGAAGGGCGTCCAGGGGATCCTGAAGGCCACCTCGACCAACCGCACGACGAACCAAGCCACCGCGGGGAAGACGATCATGACCAGCGGGAGCGCGCAGCCCGCGGGGCCGACGTTCCTCCAGAAACTCCTGAGTGGCAAGCTCTGAGAACCGCCCGTCTCCTGGCGACTCAGGCGTAGTCGTAGAATCCGTGGCCCGCCTTCTTCCCGAGCTTGCCCTCGTCGACCATGCGCCGAAGCAGGGGAGCGGGAGCGTACTTCTCGCTGCCGAGCCCCTTCCGCAGGACCTCCATGATGTTCAGGCACGTGTCGAGGCCGATGAAGTCTGCCAGCTCGAGGGGGCCCAGGGGATGGTTGGCCCCCAGCTTCATCACCGTGTCGATGGCCTCCTTCGTGGCGACGCCTTCCTGGAGGGCCAGGATGGCCTCGTTGATCATGGGCATAAGGACCCGGTTGGAGACGAAGCCCGGGGAGTCACGGGCCTCCACGGCCGTCTTGCCCATCCGGGCACACACTCCGAGGACGGTCTGAAGGGTCTCCTCACTCGTTTCCTTGCCGCGGACGACCTCCACGAGCCTCATCACGGGCACGGGGTTGAAGAAGTGCATCCCGAGGAAGCGATCGGCGCGCCGCGTCACGCTCGCGAGCTCGCCGATGCCAATGGAGGACGTGTTGCTCGCGAAGATCGCCGACGCGGGAGCGAGGCCATCCAGCTCGCGGAGGACGGACTTCTTCAGCTCGGGGTCCTCGGGCACGGCCTCGATGACGAGGTCGGCCTTGGCCGCGGCGGCCATGTCGAGGGTCCCCTGGATCCGGTTGCGCACCATGTCCGCGGCACTCCGGTCCATGGAGCCCTTCTCGACCGCGCGCGCGAGGCGGCCCTCGATCTTGGAAAGACCCCCCTGGACGAACCGGTCCTCGATGTCGCGCAGGATGACGTCGTAGCCCGACGTGGCGGCGACCTGCGCGATCCCGGCTCCCATCTGGCCCGCCCCGAGGACGGCGATGATCCGCACGGACATGGCGGTCCCAACACCGCACCCTGTTATGAGCGTATGGTCCGCCGGACCATCAGGGCCGCTCCAGGATCATGGCCATGGCGTTCCCGCCCCCCAGGCAGAGGGTCGCCAGGCCGCGCTTCGCGTTGCGGTCCTTCATCGCGTACGCCAGGGTGGTCAGGATTCGGGCGCCGCTGCAGCCCAGGGGATGGCCCAGGGCCACGGCGCCGCCGTTCACATTGAACTTGGCGTGGTCGATCCCGAGCTCCTTCATCACGGCCACGCTGGCCGCGGCGTACGCCTCGTTGTGCTCGATGAGGTCGAAGTCGTCAATCGTGAAGCCCGTCCTCTTGAGGATCTTCCGCACGGCGGGGATGGGCGCCTCCATGACCAGCTCGGGCTTGACGCCCGAGGTCACGTAGTCCACAATCCTTGCCAGGGGCTTCACACCGTGGCGGTCGGCCGCCTCCCGGGACAGCACGGCCATGGCGGACGCGCCGTCGCTGAGCTGGGACGCATTCCCCGCGGTCACCAGGCCGTGCTCGCGGAACACGGGCGCGAGCTTGGCCAGCTTCTCCATGGACGTGTCCTGCCGGATGCCCTCATCCAGGTCCACGCGGGGCTGGCCGGGCAGGTCCACGGGGAGGATCTCCTCCTTGAACTTCCCCTCGAGCGTGGCGTGGGCCGCACGGCGGTGGCTCTCCAGGGCGAACGCGTCCTGGTCCTCGCGGGTCACCTGGAACCGTTCTGAGACAATCTCCCCGGTCACGCCCATGTGGAACTGGTTGTACACTTCCCAGAGGCCGTCGTAGACCATGGCATCGAGGAACTGGACGTGGTTGTACCCGATCCCCCACCGGGCCTCCTTGACCAGATAGGGCGCGCGGCTCATGGACTCCATGCCCCCCGCGACCACGACCTCCTCGGATCCCGCCCGGATGGCGTCCGCCGCGATCGACACGCTCTTCATGCCGCTGGCACAGACCTTGTTCACGGTCACCGCGGCCACGCGGTCGGGAAGGCCGGCGTGCAACGCAGCCTGCCGCGCGGGGTTCTGGCCCAGCCCCGCCTGGATCACGTTCCCCAGGATGACCTCCTCGACGTCCGCGCCGACGAGCCCGGATCGCTTCACGGCCTCCGCCACGACGAGGCTCCCGAGCTTCACGGCCTCCACGTTGCGGAACGCGCGGCCGTACTTCCCGATGGGTGTGCGGCAGGCGCCTGCGATGACAACCTCGGTCACGGGGTCCCTCTCCGGATGGGGAGACAAGAACTTCGGATTCTATTTAACGTATTGTCGACACTGGACCCCGGGGCCCCTCCGGCTACGTGCACGATGCCTGTACGACGGCCGCTTATCCGCGCCCGGCGACCCTCCGGCGTCCCGTCCCGCGCGGTGCGCGGGCGAGGTGCGAACGATGGGTCTAGGAAGAACGATGCGGACGCGATGGGCGGCCCTCCTGGTGGTCGTCCTCGCGGCCAGTGCCGTGGGCGTGCTCACGCCCATGATCAGTAACACCGTGGATCGGGACGTCGTGGTGACGGGCCAGGCCATCACCCTGACCGTGGAGGGCGTGTCGACGACAATCGCCCCGGGCGGCCTGTTCCGGGTCGTGGCCACGCTGGCGAACAACGCGAACCGCCCCATCCCCGCGGTCCTGCGGATCGAGGCGCGGAACCCGAACAACACGATTCCCGACGAGGTGACCGTCTACTCGGGTTGCGGCGCCGAGGAGGTCGTCAGCTCGCGGACGTTGGACTACTACATCGGATGGAACGGCCCGCTCCTGGCGGCCAAGGGCGTCTCGTTCCCTGCGGGGACGCCCCTGAGCGCGGTGGAGGCGGCCGTCGGCTCGGCGGAGTATTGGCCCGCCGTGGTCCACGAAATCCAGGTGCGGGACCCCCTGGGCTACCGGTCCGTCATCGACCCGGGGACCAACGCCACGGCCGCGGTCCGCTCGTCGGGCTCGCTCCTCCTGAAGGTGTTCTCGTACTACGGCATGCTGACCCCGCTGTCCACGGGGGGAGAATGGACCCTGCGGATGCCCTTCTCCGACCATGTCGTCGCCTCGGGAGACGGTTCCCAGAACGGCTTCCTCATCGAGATCCACCCCCAGTCTCGGGGAAGCTTCGAGTTCAAGTTCTGGGACGAGCGCCCGGACGGCCTCGGGATCCCGAGCCACCCCACCTACACCTGCGGGCCGCTGTGACGGCGGCCCGCCTCTCTTTTTTTTCCGCCGACGCGCGGCGGACCCTCCGACTCCGAAGGGCTGATGACCCAGGCGGTCATGCCCGGAGCCTGGACCGGAGCGTCTGGGAGGCTTCTTGGCGAGCGGGGACGGGGTCAGCCGCGACGGGAAGCTCATCTTCCTGGAGAAGACCGTGCGGACCGTGCCGTACGGGTTCCTGAGCGTGGCCTTCTCCCTGTACCTCGAGTACCTCGGTTTCTCGCTCGTTCAGATTGGCATCGTCCTGACGCTGACCATCCTCAGCAGCGCCCTCTACACCTTCGTGATCAGCTTCGTCGCGGATCGTATCGGGCGGCGCCGGACGCTCGTCTTCTTCGCGCTCACGGACTTCGTGGCGGGTGCGCTGCTCTTCAGTTCGTTCACGTGGTGGGCTCCCGTCCTGGCGGGGATCGTGGGCAACATGACCGTCGGCGCGGGGGAGGTCGGGCCGTTCCTCTCCCTGGAGCAGGCGATGCTCCCGCGGACCTGCTCCACAGATCGCCGGACATTCGCGTTCAGCATCTACAACTTCGTGGGGTACGGCGCGTCCGCGATCGGGGCGGGGCTCGCGGGCCTCGCGTCCGTCCCGTCGCCCGAGCAGCTCCGGCCCTTCTTTCTGGGGTACCTGGCCTCCGGACTGCTCGGGGCCTTCCTGTACACGCGGCTGTCGAAGCAGGTGGAGACCGAGGGTGCGCCGAGGACGCGCGCGGTCCTCTCGCCGAAGTCCCGGCCCATCGTGTACCGCCTCTCCGCCCTGTTCGCCCTCGACTCGTTCGGAGGCGGCTTCATCGGCGGGAACATCCTGTCCCTGTACTTCGCGGACCGCTTCGGACTTCGCCTGGCC
>DUJI01000289.1 GCA_013329855.1 Thermoplasmata archaeon
GGTCGTTGGCCGCCTTGAGGATGGGGAACGCGTCGGGCGGCGCCAGCAGCTGCCCGAAGCGCATGGTGAAGGTGAGCAGGTCGTGCACCGTGATGCGCCGCTTCGCCGGCACGGTCTCGTCGAGCGGCCCGTCGAGCCGCTTCAACACCGCGCGGCCGGCCAGCTCCGGCAGGAGGCGGTCCACGGGCTCCTCCGGCCGCAGCTTGCCGTCGTCCACGAGGATCATCGTCGCTGCGGCCGTGATGGGCTTCGTCATGGAGGAGATGCGGAAGATGGTGTCGCGGCGGATGGGCTCCGTGCCGCCGACCGTCATCGTCCCGATCACGTCGACATGGGTCTCCCCGTGTCGGCTGAGCACCGCGACGAGGCCGGGCGGCTCGCCATTCGACATATGGCCCGCGAGCCTTTCGTGCATCCGGGCGAGGCCGTCCTTGGAGAATCCCCCCTCGGTCATCTCGCGCTTCCCCTTCATCGGCCGCTCGCTAGCCCGGAGGCGCACTTAGGGTTGTCGCTTGAGGCGTCGGCAGACTCGAATCCTGAAACGAGAGTACAAAGCATCGGTCGTCGTGCCCTCTCCGCACGGAGGGGAAGAGCATGGCAGCGATGGCCCAGCCGAGCCGCTACTACGTCGTGTTCCTGACCACGTCGTACCGATCCCTCGCGGAGGCCCAGGTCGATGCGGGGGAGCTCATCGCCGCCCACGTGGCTCGCTCGAAGGAGCTGCACAAGGGCGGCACCCTCCTCATGGCGGGCGCCTTCCTGGACCGTCCGGAGGAACCCCTGAGCACGATGGCCGTCCTCACCTCGCGGGAGGCCTGCGAGGAGTTCCTGAAGGGCGACCCCTTCGTCCAGAACGGCAAGGTGGCCAGCTGGACGATTCGCGAGTGGGCCAACCTCTTTGCCTGAGCCGGGACCGTCGGGTCGAGACGCGCGGACAGCGGGGCTCTCCCGATTGCGGACGCAAGGTGAAATACTAGCCACCTGCGTACTCGGGACGAGCCTGCGGAGGTGCGAACCGTATGCCCGCACGGAAACCGGAGAACCTGGAGGACGCGCTCGAGGCGGCCCGGGAGATCCTCACCACGGAGGACCGGGACCTGCGCTCCCTGCTCTACCGGGACATCCTCCTCAACGCGATCAAGTGCAAGCGGGACGAGCTGGACATCCTCGATCTCAAGGTGATCAACCGGGCCGTCGCGGAGTTCCGCCACGCCGCGCGCGTCTTCAAGCCGTATCGCGGAATGCGCAAGGTCTCCATCTTCGGATCGGCCCGCCAGAAGAAGGGCAGCCCCTACTACGAGCTGGCCGTGACCTTGGGCCGTTCGCTGGTCGACCGCGGCTTCATGGTCATCACGGGAGCCGCGGAGGGGATCATGCGGGCGGGGATCGAAGGCGCCGGGGCCGAGAACAGCTTCGGCGTGAACATCCTGCTGCCCTTCGAGAAGGGGCCCTCGGCGATCCTCCAGGACGATCCCAAGGTGATCCGATTCAAGTACTTCTTCACGCGCAAGGTGTTCTTCGTCATGGAGGCCGATGGCTTCGCGCTGTTCCCCGGCGGGTTCGGCACGCACGACGAGGGGTTCGAGGTGCTGACGCTCCTCCAGACCGGGAAGGCGCCGCCCATGCCCGTGGTCCTCATGGAACTCCCGGGGGAGCGGTACTGGGAGACGTGGGACCGGTTCGTCCGGCAGCAGCTCCTGGCCCGGGGCTTCGTGTCACCCGAGGACCTCTCTCTGTATCGGATCGTGCGTTCCGCGAAGGAAGCCACGGACTGGATCACCTCTTACTATTCCACGTATCACTCCGCGCGCCAGGTCGGAGACCGGCTCGTGATCCGACTGGAGAAAGAGCTCTCGCAGGACCAGATTGCCTTGCTGAACGAGAAGTTCCATGACTTGGCGGTCTCGGGGAAGATTTCGAAGACGTCGGCTCTGCGCGAGGAGGCGGACGAACCGGAGCTCCGGTCGAAACCGCGGATCGTGTTCGCGTACGACCGGGGCCGTGCGGGGCGCCTGAATGAGTTGATCCTGGAGATCAACCGGCTTGGCGGCACCGCATGACGAACGGCCGAGGCGCCATGGAGGCGCCTGCCGAGAGGTACTTCCCCGCCAGCCCCGCCGGTTCTGCCTCCTGGCTCCGTCGAGTTCGCCCGAACCCGTAGACCCCGTAGGCGACGAACTCGACTCCCGTGACCAGGTAGGGGGCGATCCGGGCCCACCAGACGGGATCGACCGTCCTCGCGAGCAGCAACGCGGTGAGCGGGAGGGTCAGGGAGAACACCTCGAAGGACGCCCCCACGCCGAAGTAGGCGGCGTAGTAGGCCACGCGGTACCATTGGCTCATCTGGACGCGGAGCACGTCGAGTTGGAACGCGCGCTCCGTCTTCAAGTCCGGTTTCTCCTCGCCTGGCGCCCCGGTGCCCTGGAACGCCATCGCCGAACCCCGTTTGAACCCTCGTGGTCGCCGCTCCGCCCCTCCGCGTCCCGTGGGTCCTCCGTTCTTTACGGCGGGATTCCCATTCCGTGCTAGGGCGCGGAAGATGGCGGCACCGCCGAAGGACGCACGAACGGTCCTGAAGTTCGCTAACGATCATGCACACTGGTCGATTGACCTGGCGGACACGAAGGCGAACGTGATCATGGCCGCCGGCGCGATCCTGGCCGGGCTCCTCATCAACCAGTCCGTCCCCGCCTGCGGCGGCGGGGCCCGGTACCTCCTCCTCCTGGCCGTGGTGCTCTCCCTGTCGAGCGCGTGCGCGGGCCTAGGGACCCTGTTCCCCCGGACCCGGTCCGCCGGTCAGGGGTCGCTCTTGCACTTCGTGGACATCGACCGGTTCCCGGACGCCGCGGCCTACCTGGCGAGCGTGCAGAACCTCACCCCGGCCGACGCGGACCGCGAACTCGCGAAGCAGACCTGGGAGCTCGCCCGGATTGAGGATCGCAAGTTCTTCTGGCTCCGGTGGGCCTTCCGCCTTTTCGGCCTCTGCCTGACCGCGGCGATCATCGGCGTCGTGTGGGCCCGACTGGCCTGCGGCTAGGCCGGCCATGCAACGGCCAAGAGCACCGTGACCACGTTCATGCCTAGTGCCGCGGACGTGTTGGCCAGGGGCCAGGTCCGGAAGAACAGGACGATGCCGAGCGTGGAGACCGCCGCAGCCAGGATGCCCAGCGTCCTCCAGAGGTCGGGAAGGAGCGCCCCCACCACGACAGGGCGACCGCAAGGAAGCCCACAAGGGACACGATCCAGAGGGCGCTCGCCAGGGCGGTCGCCGCGGACCCCGGGAGGGACGGGAGCAGCCACGAACGGGCCGCCTTCCAGTTGCCCGTGTGGATGGCCGGCCGAAACGCAAGGATTCCCAAGGTCGCCAGCGCCGCCCCGTGGCCAATCCCGTGCACGAGCAACGCCACGAAGATCACGAGCTCGATCGAGAGTTCGACCACGTTCAACCGCCTCCGGGTGCCGTCGTCGGCTCGACGAGGGCTCGATTCACGTTCGCGTACAGGAGCGCTTGGTAGACCGCGTTGAACCCACTGGCCAGTCCACCGACGGCGAACAGGAACCGGGCGAGCACGTTGGGGACCCACGAGAGGAGGAACCCGACGGGCCCGAGGGGGTCGCCCAGATGGGCGAAGTCGAGCGGGAACCCGACCGCGAGCCAGAGGCAGGTGGCCGCCATCCATGCGCTGCTGAGCACATCGATCGGGCGGACCGGATTGCGGCGTCCGAGGAGGAAGCGCGCGGAGCTCACCGCGACGGAGAACGGGACGACTCCGTAGAACAGGACCTGCTCGACGATCCCGAACGCCCCGGTGAAGAACCCCGTCCCCGAGACCTGGTGGTAGACGAAGAAGGCGGTCAGGAGGAGGATGACGGCGAGGCCCATGAGTTCGCTGCCGCGGTCTGCACGGCTCATGACATCCTTGCTGACAGCCTTACGGACACGCTCGGGGAACCAGGAAGCACCGGGTGTCGCCACGCCAATTCCCTCCCTGGTTCTTGGAGTAGGGGGCTCCGTCCAAGAGGATTTCGCACTTACGGTAAGGTCAACCGCCGTCGCCGGGAGGCGAACCCGCGCTTCAGGAATGTGCGGTGGGCGTCGGGGCGCTCATCCTCCGGGCCACCTGGTCCGCGCGCTCCCGCCACACGCGCCAGCGCTTCTCGTTGTCCTGGAGGAGCGCCGCGCACTCGCCCAGGTTGTCCGCGGCGTGGTCCATCAGTTCGGAGGCCGAGTACAAGTAGGCCGGATACGACCGGAGACCGGCGAGGTCCTTGCGGACGCCGCCGGACGAGAGGTCGAGGCAGTCCAAGATGTCCAGGGACCGTCGGATCTGGCGGGCGACCATGATGTACGTGTGGGCCGCGTGCTCGTCGTTCATGATGATCCGATGCCGTTCCCCCAAGACGTCGGCCAGGGCGGGATTCTCCAGGAGGGGCTTCGCGGACTCCCAGGAGGACTCCATGGCGCGGACGAGATATTCACCGCCCTCAGTGTAGTCGTCGGCCAGGCCGCGGAGGCCACGCTTGAGCTGCCGGATCTCGTTCGGCTCGCCCTCGGCCTCTAAGAAGAGGACGCCCGTGTGGGCGATGTCCCCCTTCTCGTTCAGGTCCTCGCATCCCCGGTACGGGCTGCCCTGTGACGCCGCGGCGGGCTCCACATGGATCCACCGGTCCGCCAGGGTCTTCAGGAGGACGGACGCCTCTTGGAGGCGGATGGCGTCCTTCAGGGGACTCTTCGCGTAGAACTTCTCGTGCTCACGATGGAACTTGGACATATTCAGGATGGCCTCCAGCGCGGCGTTCGGTTCCATGAGGGTGCTGCCTCCGGTTCGTCTCGGAGCCCGAATCCGGATGGAGGTTGCATGAGCCTGTCGTAAGTATCGTTGGCAGCAGTAAGTGCAGGGCGCTCGGCGATGCGCCCCGGGGCTTGCGTCGGGGCAGCGCTCTGCGGGCTCGGGCCGGTAGGTCATTGAGCCGCCGTGCGGGCATTACTTAACCAAAGGGTTAAATATTTCACGCGTCCTACACTTAACCAGATGGTTAAGCGACGAACGGCCTCTCTGGACTTGGACGCGGTCTTCGCAGCGCTGGCCCACCCCATCCGGCGGGCCATCTTGGAGCAGCTCGCCGGGGGAGACGCCACCGTGAGCGAGCTCGCGGAGCCGTACAAGGTCAGCCTCCCGGCCATCTCGAAGCACCTGCGCGTCCTCGAGGACGCAGGACTCTTGAAGGTCTCGCCGGAAGGCCGCGTGCACCGCTGCCACCTCGACGCCGCGCCGCTGAGCGCGGCCTTCGGGTGGCTCACGCGGTACCGCGTGCTCTGGGAGGACCGTTTCGACCGCCTAGCCAAGCACCTGGAGAAGAACCGATGATGGACAAGGGGGAGCATTCCTCATGACCGCCAAGAAGACGACAACCAAGCCGAGCCGGAAGCCCGTGAGCTTGAAGGTCGAGCGCCTCTTCGACGCCTCGCCGGAGACGCTGTGGTCCTGCTGGGTGGACCCGGAGAAGTTCGCGGGGTGGTTCAATCCCGTGCCCGGGATGGACCTGGTCGTACACGAGTACAACGTCCGGGTCGGCGGCCGAGTAAGGTTCGACATGCCGCAGCCGGACGGGAGTCGGAATCCCCAGGAGGGCGTGTTCCACGTCCTCAAGCCCCCTCGGGAGATCGTCTCGGGCGCTCCGGACAAGTCGTTCCTGATCGCGGTCAAGCTCACCCCGGTCGGGAAGCGGACCCGGATGACCGTGTCCGTGACCGGCGTCCCGCCGGAGTTCCACGAGGGCGCCGCAAAGGGTTGGTACGCCGGCTTCGACAAGCTCGCGGGGCTCCTGGGTGCGGCGGGCGGGCGGGC
>DUJI01000128.1 GCA_013329855.1 Thermoplasmata archaeon
GAGTCGACTTGCGAAAGACAACACGACGACGTCCGATCCGACGGCCCCGAGGAACATCATCTCCATGAGGAAGGAGTAGAAATCCACTTGGCCTCCGATCGTGAACTCGACTCCGCTCGAGAAGGCCAGCAGGGAGAAGGCCAGCGCCGCGACGGCGGGGGACCAGAACGTAACTCGCCTCGTGCGAGCGCTCAGGAACACCACGATCGAGGCCGTGGCCAGAATCAGGAAGCCCACGGCGACGTGGGCCGCGAGGACGGAGTACAAGGCGAGCAGGGATGCGAGATCGTTCGAAGGAGGCAGAACGACGAAGAGGTTGAGGTAGGTCCCCACGACGTTCTGGAGCAGAAGAAGGAGGAGGAGCGCCCAAGCCCAAGGAACGATCCCGGATCGGGGTCGTCTCCCGCCATCGGCCTTAGCAGACATAATTCAACATATGTTGAATTGCATACTTAAACCCCCGGCGTTTCCCCGCAATCGCAGGGGCCTGCCCGGCGAAAGGAGGGGTAATAGGGTCGCTCGCCCTCCCGGGCCACGGTGGAGAGATATGCCCCCTGAGAGCCCGAGGGTCCTTATCGTCGGGGCCGGCTTCGCCGGACTGGGATGCGCGCACGCGCTCCGGCAGTCGGGCATCCCGTTCCTCGTCCTCGAGGCCAAGGACCGCGTCGGGGGCCGCGCCCGGACGGAGTACGACCTCCTGGGCGGCCAGCCCATCGAGGGCGGGGCCATGATGGTCCACGGCAGCTACGCGAGCGTCTTGGACTGGATCCAGGAGCTCGGTCTCACCACGAGGAAGGTGCCCGAGTTCCGCGGCGCGCGGTTCTTCCTGAAGGGGAAGCTCCGCACCGCGTTCGGCGTCGCCCTCAGCGGACTCGAGCCGCTCCGCTCGTCGATCCAGACGATGTGGCGGCTGCCCAAGGCTGTGGCCCGCTACGACGGTCCAGACGTCACCCTGGACCGTTTCCTTGAGGAGCACCACGCCCTCCCGACCGCCACGAAGTTCGTGGGCGCGATGTATGCGAGCATCAACGCCGCGGATCCGGACCAAGTCAGCGTCCGCGGGCTCGCGGAGGAAGCGAACGCCCAGTCCTTCGGACTGCCGTGGGCGAACTACCAAGTGCTCGAAGGCTACGGGGAGCTCGCGAAGCGGCGGGCCCAGGAGTTCGGCGACGCCATTCACCTGAGAACCCGCGTCAACCGCATCGAGTGGGCCACGGAGGGCGTACGAGTGCAGGCCGACGGCCCGGCGGGGCTGGAGACCTACCACGCCGCGGCGGCCGTCGTGACCGTGTCCCTGGGCGTGCTCCAGGCCCACGCAGTGGAGTTCGTTCCCGCGCTCCCCGAACCGAGGCAGGCCGCCATCGAGGCCCTGGGCTTCGGCCACGCGGACAAGATCCTCCTTGTGTTCGACGAGAGCTTGCGGCGAACGGTCCTCGGCAAGGCGACGTCTGTCGCCTCCACCCGGGGCTCCTGGTTCTTCTTCCCTTACTACGGAGCGAAGGAGGGACCCGTGGTCCTCGAGGGGTTCCTGTCCGGCCGACGGGCCCTGGAGCTCTCGGGCCACCCTGAAGCGGAGGTCGTCGAATCGGTCGTTCGGGAGCTCGAGTCCATGATTCCCCGGACAGAGCTTCGGTCCCACCTGGTCGCGGCCCGCTACGTGGACTGGTCTGCCGATCCCGACGTCCGCGGAGGCTACACGTATCCCAAGGTCGGTGGCGGCATCGAGCAGCGGCGGATCCTCGCGGAACCCCTGGACGACGTCCTCTTCTTCGCGGGAGAGTCCGCCCACTTCGCCGGAGAGTACGCCACGGTGCATGGGGCGCTTGACTCGGGCGTCCGCGCCGCGGGCGAAATCCGCGAATCTCTTGTGAGGCGCGGCCTCCTGGCCGCTTAGTTCCACGTGCGCGGCTCAAACGTCAAGGATCTTCCCGAGACCACGGCGGACGGCGTCCTCCACGACGCGGTTCGCGACCGCGGCATCCTGAATGCCCACGCCCGTGAGGTCCGCCACGGTGATCTCCTCGTCCGACTTGCGGCCCCGTTTCATGCCCGCGGCGATCGCGCCGAGCTCCGCGTAGACGTCCTCCTTCCGGAAGACGCCAGCGTCCACGGCGTGGTGAATCTCCCCGAGGCGCAGGCACTGGTCCAGCCGGTCGGCCACCACCTTGTCCGCTTTCTGCAGGACGTCCACGTCGAGCTCCTGCTTGTCCGGGCCGTCGGAGCCCACGGCGGTGATGTGCGTTCCCGGGTCGATCCAGTTCGCGCGCACGAGGGGTTCGTGGGCCGCCGTCACCGTGACGACGATGTCGGAACCGCGGCAGGCCACTTCGGGGGAGCCCACGGCCTCCACGGGAAGGCCATGCTTCCGGGTCATCTCGGCCGCATAGGCCTCGGCCTTCGGGCGGTCGCGCCCCCAGGCGACCACGGTCTTCGGCCGCCGCACCCGGAGAAGCGCCTCGAGCTGATACCTCGCTTGGTTGCCCACGCCCACGATCCCGACACGGTCGATCGACTTCTTGGCGAGCAGGTCCGCGGCGAGGGCGCCCGCCGCGCCCGTCCGCACGTCGGTCAGGTATCCGTTGTCGAAGAGGACGGCCACGGGGAGGCCCGTCGTCGCGTCGAAGACGAGGAACATCCCGCCGCCGGAGGGAAGACCGCGCGCCGGATTGTCGTAGGAGCCGGAGGCGATCTTCACCGCGAAGTGTCGAGTCCCCTGGAGGTAGGCACCCTTGATGTGGGCCTCCGTCCGCGTGGCGGGAATGTCCAGATTGATCACGCCCGGGAGGACGGCCTCACCCTTCGCGAGGCGGATGAACGCGTCGCGCACGGCCTC
>DUJI01000314.1 GCA_013329855.1 Thermoplasmata archaeon
CTTGGAGGCCGGCGGTCAGGCGCCCTTGCGGGATGGCTGGAGATTCGGGCCGAGGCCGGAGAGGTGCTCGCGGCGGTCGCGCAGTTTGATGTAGCAGTCGGAGAGCACTTCCGTTACCGTTCGCAGCTTGCGACCCGCGTCGCCGTGCGCGCGCTCGAGGGAATCGTCGAGCTCCATCCGGGCCGTGTCACGGTCGTTCGGCTGGGCATCGCGGGGCCGGCCGTCGCTCGGGGCGCCACGGGATCGACCCGGAAGATCCTCCAGCGGGCGAGCGGTGCGCTCGTGGCCACGATGGACGTCCCCGGGCTCGTGGCCGCGCGTCACCTGGGACTCCGGCCACGAATCGAGTTCGGTGTGCTCCCTGCGGTAATCGAGGCCGCGGAGCGAGGCGCCAGCGTAGTGCTCCTGATCCCCGAGGAGCGGGCCGCGGAGGCCATCCAGGCCATCGAGGCGGCCAACGCGCGCCGCGAGGACAAGATCCCTTACGAAAGCCTCGCGCTGGCCTGATTACTCGAGGAGGGAGACCGCGTCGATCCGCCCGTCCCCGTCGCGGTCCTGGCCCGCGACGACGCGGTAGAAGTCCGATCCGCCATCGTATCCCGCGAGGACCTCGTCGGCAAACTGGGTGAGGCCCAGGATGCTGGAGAGGGTCCCCTGGTAGTGGAGCCCGCTCAGCACGATGACGACCTTGGCGGGGTTCCAGGGGTTCCTCACCTTGGCCACGAGGCCCACGTCCTCCTCTGCGTACGTGCGGCGGGTGCGGGAGGAGTCCACGTGCCAGACCTGCTTCCAGTCGAAGCTCACGGCGAGGTGGGGGTTGAGGTCCATCGTGATGATGTTGGCCACGGGCCCTCCGACGAGGATCATGTGCTCCCGCCCCGCACCCGCGGTCTTCACCTCCGTTTCCAAGCGGGTCACGAGGCCCTTGGGGGCGGTGAACAGACGGCCCAGGAAGAACCCGAGCTGGACCGCATAGGGGGAATCGCGGGCCGTGGTGAGGAAGGGACCGTGCGGATAGGGGGAGCCGACGACGATGACGCCGTCGAAGGCCCCGCTCCGAGAGAACTCCTCCAGGAAGCGGGAGACCACACCCGCCCTCGGGAGCGTGGGGAAGGGAACGGGCGCGGCCTTCGACTTCAGCAGGATGGCGAAGGCGTCCGCGGTGGGGGCCAGGACGCGGGCCGAGGCGCCCCGCTTGGCCTCCTCTCGGACGACCTTGAGCAACCCCGCGGCCGCCAAGCGGCGCACATGATAGTAGACTTTCTGCTCGTGGACCTTGAGGCGGTCCGCGAGGGCGTGGGGGTAGTCCGGGGACTTCGCGAGCTCCTGAAGGATGCGCCAGGCCAAGGGGGAGGAGAGCGCGCCGATGCGCGAGGGCCTGTCGAGGACCTCCGCCTCCCGGGCCACGGCTCCCTCCAGGGTCTCCTCGACAATCCAGCGGCGGACCATGCGATGGGCATGGAATGGAGTGTTATTAACATTTTTGTAATAGTTGCGATAATGTTGTAGGAGATTCTTTAATACTTCTGGCGCCTTGCGCCGGGACATGCAGAGACGCGCGCCGCATCGTCTTCGACGTGGGACCGCGCGGGTATCGGAAGGGATATTGAGCTCGCAAGGGCTATACGCGGCTGGCCGCGGATGGCCCGCGACCCAGGTGCGATCCGCATGAAAGCTGTCATCCTCGCCGCGGGGGAGGGCGCCCGGATGGGCCCCTTCACGGCCAGCGTCCCCAAGGTCATGATCCCGGTCGGGAACCGCCCCATCGTGGAGTACGCCATCCGCGCTCTCGTGGAGAGCGGAGTGCGGGACATCCTCATGATGATCGGGTACCGCCGGGAACGCATCCAGTCCTACTTCCAGGACGGGAACAACTTCGGCGCGCGGATCACGTACATCGCCGAGGCCAAGCAGCTGGGGACCGCCCACACGGTCCGGCAGGCCAAGCCGAGCCTGGAGGGCCGGTTCCTCGTGCTCAACGGCTCCAGCCTGATTGACGGGCAGTTCGTGGGCGACCTTCTGGACCACGCGGACGCGCCGGCGGTCGTCATCAAGGAGAGCGATCGCCCCCAGGAGTACGGCGTGGTCACCCTGCGCGGGAAGAATGTCGTCGGGATCACGGAACGCCCGCGCGAGGTCCTATCCAACCTGATCAACACGGGAGCCTACGTCCTCGATCCGTCCATCTTCGACTTCATCGACCGCCAGGCTGAGGAGGGCCACCACGACCTCCCGAGCGTCCTCTCCGAGTGGGCCCGGTCGACCGCGATCACCGCGGTCGAGTCCCAGGGCACGTGGGTCGACGCGCGGTACCCCTGGGACCTGCTCCGGCTGAACGCGACGGCCCTCCAGTCCCTTCAGGACGTCCGCGCGGGCACCATCGAGAAGGGCGTCACGATCCACGGACGCGTCACCGTGGGCGAGGGGTGCGTGATCCGTTCGGGCGCGTACCTGCAGGGACCCCTCTCCCTCGGCCCGGGGTGCGAGATCGGGGCCAACGCGGTCCTTCTGCCCTCCACGAGCCTGGGCAAGAACGTCCGGATCGGGCCTCTGACGACGATCGTCAATTCCATCCTCATGGACGATGCGAACGTCGGGCCGTCCAGCGTGGTCGCGGACAGCGTCCTCGGGTCCGGCGTCGTCGCGCGTGCGGGACTCCTCGCCGCCTCCGGCCCCGCGGACGTCTCCATCGAGGGCGAGTACCATGCGGTCCGCCAGATCGGCGCGTTGATCGGCGAGGACTCCGAGCTCGGCAACGGGGTGAGCGTGGACTGCGGCACGGTCGTGAACGAGCGCGCGCGCGCGTCCAGCGGCGCGCGGCTGCGCGGGACGGTCCCCGCGGGCGCGGTGGTCCTCTAGATGTGCGGGATCATCGGCTACGCCGGCCAGAGGAACGCCCTGCCCATCCTCTTGGACGGGCTGAAACGGCTCGAGTACCGCGGCTACGACAGCGCGGGCGTCGCCATCGTGGGCAGCGGCCTCCAGGTCGGCAAGGACAAAGGCTTCATCGCGAACCTGGAGGGACACCTCCCTGCCATGGAGGGGACCACGGGTCTGGCGCACACGCGGTGGGCGACCCACGGGGCACCGTCCAAAGTGAACGCGCATCCCCACACGGACTGCACGGGCAAGATCGCCCTGGCCCACAACGGGATCATCGAGAA
>DUJI01000007.1 GCA_013329855.1 Thermoplasmata archaeon
CCATGTAATGCGTCGTCAGGAGGACGGTCACGCCTTGCTTGGTCATGCGGCGGACCATGGCCCACACCTGCCGCCGGCCGAGCGGGTCCAGGCCGATGGTTGGCTCGTCGAGGAACAGGAGCTCGGGGTCCATGGTCAGGGCGATGGAGATCATCACCCGCTGCCGAAGGCCGCCGCTCAGGTCCGCGGTGAGCTTGTCCTTGTGCTCCCAGAGGTCGAATTCCTCCATGATGGCCCGGGTGCGCCTCTTCGCCTCGGCGCGGGGCATGCCGCGGATGAGGCACATGAGGTTGATGTGGTCGTACGCGGAGAGCATCATCTGGGGACGCGCCTCCTGGGGCACCACGGCGATGCGCTCCCGGACTGCGCGTGCCTCGCGGACCACGTCGTGACCCAGGACCACGGCCCGGCCCGTCGTGGGCCGGAGCTGGGTGGCCAGGATGCGGAGGAGGGTCGTCTTCCCCGCGCCGTTCCGGCCGAGGAGGCAGAAGACCTCGCCCTTGGGCACCTGGAAGCTGACCCGCTCGAGGGCCCTCGTGCCGCCGGGATAGGTCTTCCCAAGCCCATCCACCTCGATGACCGCCATGGAGCGTTCGATGTGGGAAGGTGTACTTGAGCGTTCTGCGCACAAGTGGCCGACAGGTTCCACCTCGCGGGAGAATTGGTGCAGGCAGGGAAGGGAGGAGTTCGTACGACAGGTTGATGCCTCCGCAGGCCGTTTCGGACGGCTGGAGGGATTCAGACTGGGGTCGCCCCGAGGCGCAGAGTCGCCTCCTCTGGCCCGCGTGCCGCCGGCGAAACCTCACCGCGTGTCCAAGCCGCTCCTGTTGCTCATCGTCCTGCTCGTGCTCGTCGCCGCGTCCCTCGGAACCGTCTTCACGCTGGGCTGGTATTTCCCGACCCAGGTGGCCATCGTTTCGCAAGGTGAGTTCGAGTTGCAGGTCCCCCTCATGGCGCTTTATACGGCCCCGAACGCCACGGGCTTGATCGCGTACTCGACCGCCTACTACCACTTTGCCACATCCGACTCGGAGTCGACCAACTTCCAGTTCTCCTGGTCGCTCGCGGCCCACGCGTCGCTGCCCGTCGAGTTCTCGGTTCAGATTCCCCCGTCGTTCGCCTCGAACTTCCGGTCGCTGGGAGGTGGTTCCTTCGCCTACTGGCCCTTAGGTACCTGTTCCGTCGGCTGCGGAGGAGGCTTCTCGACCGGGATTGGGGGCGTCTCGTCGCCCAATGCCGACGCGATGCTCTGGAGGTTCAACTACACCGTGCGGCTCATGAGCCGACTCGCCGCTTTCGGAGGCCTCCGCTTCCTCGAGGTCGACCTGCGTCCGGTCGACGGCGCTGGCATGATCGGAGGATCCTTCTCGGATATTGGCGTGGCGTCTCCCTCGGCCGCTGATCTGGCCCAGGTCGGGTCGCTCAACGTCTTGGGCGCAGACTACCTGCTCTTCTCCACGAACGATTCCGCGATCCATGACCGGACGTTCGGGTACCGCTCCGGGCCCGTCTCCCTGGAGGCCGGGGACCAGGGCCCTCTGTCTGCCCAGCTGACCTCGACGTTCCGCTGGAGCTCCGTGGACTGGGAGGAGGTCTCTTTCTGGAACAGCGGGGCCATCACGCTCCGCGAATACGTCGACCTGCGCTTCGGGTCAATCAACCTCTCCGTGGAGCCCTACGTCGGGCCGTGAGCCGATTTAGGTTGACGCGTTTCGTTTTTCGGTCCTTCGAAATCGGCGGATACGTGCCAAAAGCTTATGCATTCGTTTCGAATGCAGACGGTCCGTGGACCGACTCACCTTCGACATCGTGGTGGTCGGCGGAGGGGCAGCGGGGCTGCGCGCCGCAATCGCCGCGGCCGAGTCCGACCCCCAGCTGACCATCGGTCTCGTCTCCAAGGTCTATCCCATGCGGAGCCACACGGTCTCCGCGGAGGGCGGCACGGCCGCGGTCATGCGGGAGTACGACAACGTGGAGCTGCACGCCTTGGACACGATCAAGGGATCCGACTACCTCGCGGACCAGGACGCGGTGGAGTTCTTCGTCGCTAAGTGCCCGGACGAGATCGTCGCGCTGGACCACTGGGGCTGCCCCTGGTCCCGCGACGACGAGGGGAAGATCCAGCAGCGGGCCTTCGGCGGCATGTCCGTCAAGCGCACGTGCTACGCGGCGGACAAGGTGGGGTTCCACATCCTTCACACGCTCTTCCAGACGTCCATGAAGTTCCCCCGGATCCATCGCCTGGACGAGTGGTTCGTCACGGACCTCATCGTGGACAACGGCGCCGCGGCCGGCGTCGTCGCGCTGGACATCCGCCGCGGAGAGCTGAACTACATCACGTCCAAGGGCGTCGTCCTCGCGACGGGCGGCGCGGGCCGCGTGTACGAGTTCACGACCAACGGGTTCATCAAGACGGGGGACGGCATGGCCCTCGCGTACCGCGTCGGCGTGCCGCTCAAGGACATGGAGATGGTCCAGTTCCACCCTACCTGTCTCCCGGGCACAGGGATCCTGATCACGGAGGCCGCGCGGGGCGAGGGCGGCACCCTGATCAACAAGGACGGGGAGCGCTTCATGAAGAAGTACCTTCCCGGGAAGATGGAGCTGGGTCCGCGGGACATCCTGTCCCGCTCCGAGATCCAGGAGATCCGCGAGGGGCGGGGGTTCGAAGGACCCCACGGCGCGTACGTGGGCCTGGACCTGCGCCACCTCGGCGAGAAGGCGATCGACGAGCGCCTCCCCATGGTCCGCGAGCTGGCGGAGAAGTACCTGGGCCTCGATCCGATTCACGAGCCGATCCCCGTCCGGCCGGGCCAGCACTACATCATGGGCGGCGTCTCCACGAACCTCGTGGGCGAGACGACGCTCAAGGGCCTCTACGCGGTCGGCGAGACGGCCTGCGTCTCCATCAACGGGGCCAACCGCCTGGGCTCGAACAGCCTGAGCGAGTGCCTCGTCTTCGGGAAGGCCGCGGGGATGGCCGTGGCCGCGTTCGTGAAGCGGACGGACTGGCCCCGCGGGAACGCCGCGAAGGAGCATCTCGCCAAGGAGGAGGCGCGAATCTTCGACGGCCTGATGAAGCACGAGATGGGGAAGGAGAGCGTGGCCGTCCTGCGGAAGGAGATGCAGCAGATCATGGACCGCGACGTGGGCATCTACCGCGACGAGAAGGGTCTCACGGACGCCTGCGCCAAGCTGGCCACCTTGCGCCAGCGCTTCGCCAACGTGGGCGTGGCGGACAAGGACCGCGTCTTCAACACGGAGCTCCAGCAGGCCCTGGAGCTCGATTTCATGCTCGACGTGGCCCAGGCCATCGCCTGGAGCGCGCTGAACCGGCGGGAGTCCCGCGGCGCGCACAGCCGCACGGACTTCACCACGCGCGACGACGCGAACTACCTGAAGCACTCCCTCGCGTTCCGGACGGACGGTGCGCCGAGGATCGACTACCTGCCCGTGAAGATCACGAAGTGGCAGCCGCAGGAAAGGAAGTATTGACATGGCCGGCGAGAAGCAAGTCGTGTTCCGCGTGCGCCGTTACCAGCCCCAGGGCACGAAGGGCCCGTACTACCAGGATTTCCGCGTGCCCTACCGCGACGACGAAGTCGTGCTCGACGGCCTGAACTACATCAAGGATCACCTCGATCCCACGCTCACCTTCCGCTGGTCGTGCCGCATGGGCATCTGCGGCTCCTGC
>DUJI01000192.1 GCA_013329855.1 Thermoplasmata archaeon
GGGTGACGAAGCCCATGTGGCCGACGGACGAATAGGCGATGAGCCGCTTCAGGTCCGTCTGATGGAGGCACACGAAGGCCGCGTAGATCATGGAGACGATGCCCAGGCCCGCGGGGATCCACCAGACCTCCTTCATGGCGTCCGGGAACATCCCGAGGTCCACGCGGAAGATGCCGTATCCGCCCATCTTCAGGAGGACGCCCGCCAGGAGGACGGACCCGCCCGTCGGCGCCTCCACATGGGCGTCCGGCAACCACGTGTGGAAGGGGAACGAGGGCAGCTTCACGATGAAGCCGAAGAGGAAGCCGAGCATCACGGGGATCTGCGTCGCGAGCGGGATGTACGCGAGCGCGCCGCCTACAGCGTGCCGGCGGGCAGCCTCGAGGAACGCGGTCATGTCGAACGTGTTCGCCGGGTTGTTGTACACAACGAGGTTCGCCTGTGAGCTGTATGTCCAGTACAGGGCGAAGATGGAGAGGAGCATGATCACGCTGGCCACGTGGGTGTACACGAAGAACTTGAGAGCCGCGTACCTCCGGTTCGGGCCGCCCCAGATCCCGATGAGGAAGAACATGGGGATCAGGACGAGCTCCCAGAAGATGAAGAACAGGAAGAAGTCGAGGGCCATGAACACGCCCGTGAGGGACATCTCGAGGAACAGGAGGAGCGCGAAGAACTCCCGCGGTCGGCGCTCCTCGTCCCAGTGGAAGATGATCGCGAGCGTGGTCAGGAGGGGCGTGAGCCAGGCCAGGGGCAGGCTCAGTCCGTCGAAGCCCAGGATGTAGTTCATGCCCCACTGGGGGACCCAGTCCGCCCGTTCGTAGTACGAGAACGGCTCGCCCGTCCATCCCGGGATGCCGCCCGTGGGGCTCGAGAGACGCGGACCGAGGAGGAGCTCGGGCCACGGCATCCAGTAGGAGACGAAGATCAGGGTGAGCAGCGCCAGCTGGGCCACGCTGAACGCGAGGGCGACCCACTTCGCGATCCGCTGGTTCACGCCCGCGGCCCAGGTGACGATGAAGCCGACGAAGGGGATCAGGAGGAGGACCGTGAGGACGTAGGTCAACTCATCCCCCCCTCAACCGGAGCAACCAGCCGATGCCGAAGATCAGGGCGATCACGAGGGCGATCCCAAAGACGATGACCCAGGCGTAGCTCTGCACCTGACCCGTCTGCCGCTGCCGCAGCCGCATCCCCGAACGCACGGTCCCCTTGCTCAGGAGGTTCACTGCGCCGTCGACCACGCGGCGGTCGAAGAAGTCGGAGCCCGCGGCCGTGGCCAGGCCGCCCCGGCCCACTGCGTTCACGATGCCGTCGACCACCTTGCGGTCGAACCAGTCCATGGCCCTCGCGAGTCCGACGTACACGCGCGCGCCGAAGGCATCATAGACGTCGTCGATCCAGTAGCGGTTGGACAGCATCTTGTGCACGAAAGCGCCCGTGGGGCTCCTCGTGAAGCGCTCCGCGGGGATGGTCTTCTTGGCGTACACGAGCCACGCGAGCGCGAGGCCCGCGAGGGCGGCGCCCAGGGACAGGGCCTCGAGCCCGTAGTCCGAGATGGAGACGCCGATCAGCGGGAGCGCGTACTCCGCCCGGGTTCCCGGCACGAAGATCAGGTTGCCGAAGCCCCCCGTCGCGTAGACGGACAGCCCGGAGATCAGGGTGAACGCGCCCAGGATCATCAGGGGGGCCGTCATGCTCCGCGGCGACTCGTGCGGATGCTCGTGGCCGCGGTACTCGCCGTGGAACGTCATGAACCAGAGGCGGAACGCGTAGAACGCGGTGAGGAACGCGGTGACGACCCCGAGGACCCAGAGGACCATGTACACGGGGTTCATGGTCCCCGCCTCGAACGTGACGGAGAGGATCTCCCCCTTGGAGAAAAACCCGCTGAACGGGACGATGCCCGCGAGCGCTAAGCAGCCCAGGAGCATGGTGAGCGCCGTGATGGGCATGTGTTTGCGCAAACCGCCCATGAGCCGCATGTCGTTCGTCTCGACGGCATGGATGACGCTCCCCGCACAGAGGAACAGGAGCGCTTTGAAGAACGCGTGGTTGTAGAGGTGGTACAGCGCGGCGCTGTAGCCCGCGGAGTTCAGGTCGCCGTACACGCCCCCGTTGGACAGCTCGGAGGCCATGACGAACGCGCCCACGCCGAGCCCGAGGAACATGTAGGCCAGCTGGGAGATCGTGGAGAAGGCGAGGACGCGCTTGATGTCGTGGTTGACGACGGCCATGGTGGCCGCGAAGATTGCGGTGAAGCCGCCGATGCCCGCGATGACGAGGATCGCGGTCCACGGCGGGGCGACGGCCACCCCGTTCAGCGGCATGGGAACCAGGAAGATGAACGCCCGGGCGGTGAGGTAGACGCCCGCCTTGACCATGGTCGCGGCGTGGATCAACGCGGACACCGTCGTGGGGCCCTCCATGGCATCGGGCAGCCAGGCGTGCAGGGGGAACTGGGCCGACTTGCCCACGGCGCCGCCGAACAGCAGGAGCGGGACGAGGGTGAGGAGCTGGGGGCTGAGGATGCCCACGCGCGGCGCAATCGCGTAGAAGTCCAGCGTCCCGAACTGGTTCCAGATGATCAGGACGCCGATGAGGAACAGGACGTCACCCACCCGGGTGACCATGAAGGCCTTCTTGGCCGCCTTGGCGGCCTCGGGCTTGTGGTACCAGAACCCGATGAGCAGGTACGAGCANNAGTAGACGAAGATGAGGAGGCAGAGGAAGGAGACGAGGACGAGCATGAACGCGCTCAGGTTTGCGATGAGCAGCGCGATGTGGATGTTCGCGGCCGTGAAGCCGCTCGAGGCGTTGAACCCGGGCAGCCAGACGTAGCCGTCCACGGTCACGGGCGCGAAGTTCCCGCCCAGGGCCCCGAGCAGGAGGATCTGGACGAAGAGGTAGAGCGAGAGGACGAAGGAGACGAGGATCCCGCCGATCGCGATGTAGCCGCCCCCCTCGGGCGTGCGCCGGCCCAGCAGCCCGGAGAGGAGGAAGGCGATGAGCGGCGCGAGGAGGATGATCCAGACGTAGCTGAAGTCCGCCGTCCTACCACCTCAGGAACCGCACGCGATCCATGTCCACCGTCCCATGGGTCTGGTAGATGGAGAGGAAGATGGCCAGCCCGACCGCCGCGTCGGCCGCGGCGACCGCGATGCCCAACAGGGCGAACACCTGACCGCTCGCGTCGTTCGAGTAGGAGCTGAAGGCGACGAAGTTGAGGAGGGCCGCGTTGATCACGATCTCCAGGGACATGAGGACCATGATCGCGTTCTTCCGAGCGAGCACCCCGTAGAGGCCG
>DUJI01000065.1 GCA_013329855.1 Thermoplasmata archaeon
CGGCCCGGCGGCTGGGGCGCGGACGGGACGGCGCCCTGTGCCGGGGTGAATGTCAGGCCGGTCTCGGGGCTGTAGGTCTGCTGGTAGGGCGATGGCGGCAACGGGGACGCGGGCAGCGGCGACGATCCACCGGAAGGCTGCATGATCTCCCTCAGACTCGTGGTCTGGGTGTCTGGGTGAGTCTGCTTCATCCATGCCTTTCAATGTATCTCCCCAAGTTCGCCTTTTGAGAGATTAGGCTGTCATGGCGAGTCACGGGGTTCGACGCGCGTCGTCCCCCGTCCGAGGCGTGAACGTGGGGGCAGGTGGTGCCGCACCCCCGTCCGTCGTCCGCGCTTCCCGCATAGGCTTATCCGCCGCAGGTCCTACTCCGGGCCCGTGACCTCGAAGACTCCGGTCGTCATCGCCGGCGCGGCCCGCACCCCGATCGGCAAGTTCAAGGGCGCCTTCTCTGAGGTGCCCGCTCCCCGGCTCGGCGCATTCGCCGTGAAGGAAGCCCTCCGCCGCGCGGGCGTCGAGCCGAAGGACGTGAGCGAGCTCTTCTTCGGTTGCGTGATCCAGGCGGGCCTTTACCAGAACTGCGCTCGCCAGGTCGTCATCTACTCCGGGATTCCGGAGAGCGTGAGCGGCACGACCCTGAACATGGTCTGCGGCAGCGGGATGCAGGCGGTCGCCCAGGGCATCCGCAAGATCCAGGAGGACCCCGAGGCCATCGTGGTCGCCGGCGGCACGGAGAACATGACCCGCGCGCCCTACCTCCTGCCGCGTGGCCGCCAGGGGTTCAACCTCGGCCACGCGGAGGTCCTCGACTCCATGATCACGGACGGCCTCTGGGACGTCTACAACGACATGCACATGGCCGTGGGCGGAGAGATCATGGCCGAACGCCTGCACCTGACGCGGGAGATGTGCGACGAGTACGCGCTCCGCTCGCAGACGTTCGCGCTCAAGGCCACGGAGTCCGGACGGTTCGCGAAGGAGATTGCGCCCGTCGAGGTCGAGGCCAAGGGGAAGAAGCTCGTCGTCGACCGCGACGAGGGCATCCGTCCCGACACGACGCTTGCCGCACTCGCCAAGCTCCCGACCGTGTTCAAGGAGGGCGGCGTGCTCACGGCGGGCAACTGTTCGCAGATCTCCGACGGCGCAAGCGCGACCGTGCTCATGAGCGAGGCCAAGGCGCGGGAGATCGGCGTGGACCCGCTCGGCACGATCGGAGACTTCGCCTCCCAGGCCGTGAAACCCGAGGAGGTCATGTTCGCGCCGATCCCCTGCGTGAAGAAGCTCATGAAGCGGACCGGCCTCACGATCGACGACTTCGGACTCGTGGAGCACAACGAGGCGTTCTCCGTGGCCAGCGTCGGCGTCCGGAGGGAGCTCGACATCCCGTGGGAGGTGTTCAACCTCTGCGGCGGCGCAGTCGCCCTCGGTCATCCCATCGGGTGCTCGGGCAACCGAATCGTCGTCACGCTCCTGCACTCCATGAAGGAGAAGGGCGTCCACCGCGGGCTCGCCACGCTCTGCATTGGAGGCGGGGACGCCATGGCCATGGTGCTCGAGAGATAGCTCTCTTCCGGACGAGGCGACTCTTCACCAAGAATCAACGAGGAAGGACTGGGGGCGGTATCGCCAGGGGTCCACCCATCCCCGTGTCTCCATGTAGACCTGCCGGTGATCGCATCACCGGAGCCGGAATGCTACGGGATCGGCACCTCGGGCTGACGCACCGGCATCCGGAAGCTGTCCGAGTCAAACTTCGTCATGGGCCGGACGTGGTCTAGAGGGAAGGCCGGAACCTTCGCGAAGACCTTCCTGACGGCCTCCTCACTCTTGGCGTTCCACTCGCAGAAAATCCGGAGCGCCTTTCCCTCTTCGTTCGTCTCAGCCCACGCCTGCACCCAGTACGCGTCCAAGGCCTCGTGCCGGAGCAACTCCTCAACGAGGGGCGTGATTTCCTCGGGAGTCGTTGGCTGCGGAAGCGTGTGGACGGCGATGTACTTCGCCAGACTATTCCCCCCTCACCCCCGCAACGACCGTCGAAACCATAATGATTGGCCGCGCTCGCTCATCGGCTCGCGCCGTTCCGCCGAGCCGTCCTTCCCGGTGCCCGACGGGCCTTGGCCGGCATCCCGAAGGTCGCGGCCGCCTAGGCGGGGGGATTCTTGCGTGTTGGGCCGCCCCCAGGGCGTGGCGGGATGCGTCAGGGTCCTCAGGCCGCATCCATCCCCCGGCCTGAGCCCTGGGTATCAATCCCGTCTCCCACCCAGGAAGGTTCTTCCGACGGGTTTCCTCACGGGGGCGGCGTCATGTTCCGCGTCGCGGTGGTCGGGGACCACGGCTCCGGCAAGACGACCTTCCTCGGCCTCCTGTACGCCGCCCTCGTAAGCTCCGGCTCCGGCAAGGGGGACGACCTCCGGTTCCACGTCGCCTACGATTCCCTCGATGAGATCACGGTGCTCTTCCAGAGGCTCATGTCCGGCGGCTTCCCCGACTCCGCGACGAAGGAGGGACTCCATGAGCTCCGCGTCGAACTCGAAATGGCTCGGTCCGGGCACGGGGTCTTCTCCCGCCTCGGGTCACGAAACCGGGGCACGGGGCAGGCTGGGACGATTCACTTCTCCCTGCCGGGCAGCCTGGACGAGGCGAGCCCAGGGCTACACCAGGGGAGCACGTTCGGCACGGGGAAGTGGAGGGACGCGCTCGACGCGGATGCGCTCGTCATGCTCGCGGACGGCACGAGGCTCGCGGCCAAGGGCACGGACGTCAAGACCGGGCCCATGGCGGCCTACGATGGCCGCCTCGAGGCGCTGTTCATTGCGATCCAGCGGTGGCGGTCGAGCGGCGGCCGGGAGGTGCTGCACCCCGTCTTCGTCCTCTCCAAGTTCGACTCCGTGAGGCCCGAGGTCCTGAAGGTCGCGAACGTGGAGGCCAAGCCCCCCGCCGTCGGAAAGGCCGGCCTTCGGGTCGCGTACGCGAAGGCTCTCCTGGACACCAACCTGCCGCGGACCCTGGCCCTACTCCAGGGACCTCGGGGGAAGAAGCTCCGGTTTGCGCCGCCCGCGTTCGTCTTCAGCCGCGTGACGAGCGAGGCGGAAGGCCCCGACCGCGCGGAGAGGATCAAGCTCCGCCGAACGGATGGCGGCGGGTGGGAGCCCGACTATTCGCGTGATGAATATCTCGCGTTTCTGGAGCATCTCGCAAGGATCGCCTCGGAGGCGAAGGACTGATTCGCTCCGCGGCCGACAGCCCCCGTCCTTTGCAAGATTGATAATTCCCAAGCAAGGGTTAAGTACGCAAGCGCGGGGTCAGGCCCTCATGCCCTGCGCTCTGTTGGGGGATCGGGCTTCTGGCAAAACGACCTTCCTCGGCCTTCTGTATTCGGCTCAAGTGAAGTACGGTACGGGCGTGCACGATGACTTCCGTTTCCACGCGCCCATGGCTTCCCTGAACGTCATGTCCGCGGTCTATGAAGGCATGAAGGACGCGCGCTTCCCGAGTGCCACCCTGAAGGAAGAGATCACCGAGCTCAGCTTCATCTTCGGTTACCTGCGGAAGGTCACGGGCAAGCTGCCCTACTACATCCGCCAGCAGAACTGGGTGAAGCCCTTCTCGACCCTCCGCTTCTCCGCGTACGACGTCTCCGGCGAAGACATCGAGGAGTTCATCGAGACAGGGATCGCGTCGCGACCCCTGATCCAGCAGCTCCTCAAGAGCGTCGTGATCGTCGTCCTCGTGGACTGCAGCAAGATGACGACGGACATCGACACGCCGCCGTACAAGAAGATGCTGCGGTACGACAGCACGGTCGCGAAGCTCATGGTGGCCTTCCAGACGTACAAGAAGCAGGAGTACGACCGGCTCAAGGATTCCGGGGTGAACCCGGACGCGCCGATCATCTACCCTGCCTTCGTCCTGTCCAAGTTCGACACGCTCCGGGACGACGTCCTCGCGAGGCTGGGCCTGCACCAGGGCTTCCCCGAGGACAAGCGCGCTCGCCGCGAGTACGCCGAGGCCCTGCTCCGCGTCTTCGTCCCGCAGACCCTGTCCCAGATCCGGGGCGGGAAGGTCGCGGGCGTGAGCATGGACAAGGCCGAGTACTTCCTCTCGTGGGTGCGCACGGAGACTCAGGAGGGCATGGAGCCCGTGGGCCAGCCGCGGATCGTCCGCACCGGGTTCCGGCCGGAGGGCGGCGGCGAACCGGACTTCTCCTACGACGAGTACGTCCACTTCATCGAGCACTTCCGGAAGATCGCGAACAAGATCCCGGACGACATCCTCGAGGCCGAGAAATTCCAGGCCCAGGCTCTCATCCGACCCTAGGGGGCGGTGCCGTGGTGCCCTCGGAGCCGGCCACACCCTCGACCACCGAGGACGTCGTCGCGTTCGACCATTGGATCTTCGCGGTCGTCCCCAACGTCGGGTACACGACGAAGGCCATGTCTCGCAAGTTCGACGCGGGACTGTTCGACCCCTACCTCCGAGGGCACTACACGCCAATCCGCGCGGCCGCGGCGCAGGACTTCGATGGCGAGGTCGATTTGCGGATGGTCCACCCCGTCCGCACGGGGCGGGAGCTGCTCCTGTCGCGGATCACGCGCGGCATCCCGGACGAGGCAGGACGGCCCACGTTCTCGAACCACACGGTCGTCGCGCGCACGGACCTGCTCAAGGCGGGCCGGATCACCCTGGAGACGGTCTATCGTGTCATGGGCCAGTTCGATGCCGAGGCGCCCGACGCGCAGGGTGCGATGGATCTTCTCCGGATTCCCCTGCGCCCGGAATCCCAGGGCCCCCCTCCCTGGGGCGACGGGATCCACAAGCACATGACCTTCGCCGCGCTGGAGACCCTCGCGACCCGGTTCATGCGGGACGCCACGAGCCGTACGCTCCTCCTGTGCCGGAACACGACGGCGGACGCGCGGAACGCCACGCTCACGTTGCTCGTCGAGCTCCTGGCGTTCAAGTGCAACATCCCGCCGTTCCCGGCGATCAGCGATGCCCCGCGTTCGTCCGCCCTGAACCACTTCAACCTCGTGATTGCGCAGCGGGGCGTGCGGGCCGATTCCAGCTGGGCCATCCTCGAGAGCGCGTTGACGGAGCACGTGCTTCCGCGCGTGCCCGATCGCGAGGAGATCTACCGGGCGCTCAGCGCCGCGATCCGTCAGTCGGCGGACGGCGCGCGCGCCGTGTAGGCCCGGACGGCGCCGGGACGGATTTCGCGGGTCACGGTCCATCCGTGGCCGATCGTCCAGTCGCCTTCGTGGGTCGTCTGGCCCCCTTCCTGGCGGCTGAGGTGGTCGAGCTCGGCCTCGAGGTAGTCGCCGTCCGTGTCCGCCTCGGGGATCCAGGTCCCCTGGGAGAGGAGTTGGACCAGGAGGGGCAGGCCACTCGGTCGTCCCTTCCAGTGGACCGCAAGGAACGCCTTCCGCGCCGACGCGTCTGTAAGGAGCAGCTTCCGCAACACGACGTACGTCTCCCGTTCCCGATGGTTCTCCGGCGGTGGCCCCTCGAGCCGCTCCTTGTGCTTCTCGAGGTTCTTCAGGATCTTGAGCCAGTCCTTGTTCGTCAGCCCCGTCCGGTCCCAGGGCGCCGTAATGACGGCCTCGCCGGCGGCGCCGTGGGCGCCGGCCGAGTCGCGCAGCGGCCCGGTCTCGCGCTGGACGAGATCGTATGTGGAACCCTCTTCGACATTCTTCGCGGGGACCACCTGGATGGTCACGGCGTTCATCCCGGGGTGGAACCGCGGGTCAAGGACCATAAGGGCGCGGCTGCTCTCCGGGCGGAAGAGCTCCGAGAGGGTGTTGTTCACCTCGGTCGAGCCGTTCCGTTTCGCGGCGTCGCTCAGGTGCGCGAGCGGGACCGGCGCCGCGCCATTGCGAGGGCTCGCGGCGAGGTCGTCCAGGTAGGCCTGCGCGACCTGCTGGGTCAGGCGGGGTCGCTTGGATCCCAGGGCGAACTGCACGGCGCTCTTCACCTGCTTCGAGCCGCGGAACATGCCGCCGAAGCCGGCGCGGAGGACGGCGGTAGTGCCGCTGGCGGTCACGCAATCCTCAATCAGGTCCGTGAGCCGCGTGGTGAGCTTCCGGCGCAGCCGCCCTCCGGGCGACCTCGATTCGTAGAAGATGCCGCCCCAGCGGAGCGGGGTGAACTCGGCCCAGTCCGGGTCCGTGCCGCTCTTGAGGTACCACGCCAGGGTCTTGTCGGAGAGGATGGCCCCGACGAGCAGCGGGTCCTCCGTTTCCGCGTGGACGCGGGGCAGCAGGGCCTCCGCGGTGCGCACGGCGGCCTTCAGGAGACGCCTCTCCGCGCGGGCCTCCTTGACCAGTGCGTGTAGGTCGACCGCGTTGATGGCCTCGATGTCGAAATCTTCCTCCGGATTCATGCGGAGGAACGTCCGGAGCTCGCTCCGTCCGGTCACCGTGGCTCGCTGGACGATCGCGCTGCCTGAGGAGACCTTGGTCTGGCTCCCGGGCTCCTTCTTTGCCTCCTCATTCGGGGGGAGCAGGGCCATGAAGAGGGCTGATGCCATCACGAGATGCCCCCCATGCGGGCCGGGCGAAAGCCGGAAGCCTCAATAAGCCTGTGGCGCCGCTTATCGAAAGTGATACGCGGCGCGTGAATCGGCTCGTCTCCGCGCAGCTCATCGCGGAGACGGCCCGGAGCGCGTACGAGCTTACGA
>DUJI01000214.1 GCA_013329855.1 Thermoplasmata archaeon
GAGGTCGTCGACAACTCGATCGACGAGGCCATGGCGGGGTTCTGCAAGAACATTCAGGTCACCCTCAATCCGGACGGGTCCGTGACCGTGGCGGACGACGGCCGAGGCATTCCCGTCGACGTCCACCCGAAGTACGGCGTGCCCGGCGTCGAGCTGGTCACGTCGCGGATGCACAGCGGCGGCAAGTTCGAGCACAAGATGTACCGCGTTTCCGGCGGGCTGCACGGCGTCGGCCTCTCCGTGGTCAACAGCCTGAGCGAGTGGTTCGAGGTCCGCGTCCACCGAGACGGCAAGGACTATCGGATTCGCTACGCCCGCGGCCAGAAGGCGGAGGACCTCCAGGTCATGGGGACCGTGGAGGGCACGGGCACGATCATCACGTTCAAGCCGGATTCTCAGATCTTCGAGACGATCGCGTTCGACTACGACACCCTGGCCGCGCGCCTCCGGGAGCTCGCGTTCCTGAACGCGGGCCTCCAGATCATCATCGTGGACAAGGAGCACGGCCGCGGGGACGTCTTCCAGTTCCAGGGCGGGATCAAGGAGTACGTGAGGTGGATCAACCGGGCCAAGACGCCACTCCACCCCGATCCCATCTATCTGGCGAAGCAGTCCGACGGCATCCAGATCGAGGTGGCGATGCAGTACCACGACGGCTACAACGAGTCCATCTTCACCTTTGTCAACAACATCGACACAAAGGAGGGCGGAACCCACCTCATCGGGTTCAAGTCGGGCCTCGCGCGGGCGTTCATCAACTACGCCAAGGAGAACAAGTACCTCAAGGAGGGCAACAGCCTCGAGGGCGACGACGTCCGCGAGGGGCTGACCGCGATCCTGAGCGTGAAGATCCCCGACCCCCAGTTCGAGGGCCAGACCAAGATGAAGCTCGGGAACTCGGAGGTCAAGGGCATCGTGGAGTCGGGGATGTACGAGAAGCTCACGGAGTTCTTCCTCGAGAACCCCAAGGTCGCCGAGATCTGCATCCAGAAGGCCGTGCTCGCGGCCCAGGCCCGTGAGGCGGCCCGGAAGGCGCGGGAGCTCACGCGCCGCAAGGGTCTCCTCGACGGGTTCAACCTCCCGGGCAGGCTCGCGGACTGCCAGGAGCGCGACCCCGCGAAGTCCGAGCTATATATCGTGGAGGGGCCGAGCGCCGGCGGGTGCTTTTCAGGGAACACGAAAATCGCATTGGCCGACGGGCGCCAGCTGAGTTTTCTCGAACTTATCGAGGAGGAGAAGCGTGGAGTGGCACACTTCTGCTATACCATACGGTGGAACGGGACCATCGGTCTGGAGCGAGCCTCCCAGCCGAGGCGGACCCGTCAGAGCGCCGAAGTGGTCAAAGTCGTCCTCGACACGGGGCAAGAGATCGTGTGCACGCCCGATCACCAATTCATGTTGAGGAACGGGAGGTACCGAGAAGCAAAGGGCCTGCGACCCGGCGATTCCCTGATGCCTCTCAAGACGAAGCGCTCCGACAAAAGGGAACCTGGCATCACCATCCAAGGTTACGAAATGGTTTGGAATCCAAAGTCTGAATCATGGTTGTTCACCCACGTTCTCGCAGACTGGTACAATCTCTGGAAGGGGGTCTATTCGACGGACGATGGAGGCCACCGACATCATGTCGATTTCAACAAGTGGAACAACAGTCCCCCCAACATTGTGAGGCTTCCCTCAGCGACTCACATGTCGTTGCACCGCTGTCACGTCGAGAAGACTCTTCACAGACCCGATGTTGTAGACCGATGTCGCCGGGTCCGCCAATCGGAGACCTTCCGGAAGATGATGAGCGCCCGAATGAAGCAGCCGGGGACGAGGGAGGGGCTCTCGGCGAGAGCAATCGAACAATGGAGGGTTGAAGGTTACAAGCAGTACATGGCCTCAAAATGGACCCAATTCTACCGCGAGAATGAGGAGTACCGTAATGAGGCGCTGAGAAAACTGAACGAAGCGCAACGACTCTACTGGGCCGTTCCGGGACGCCGAGCGGCCCAGGGTGAGGCGTTCCGACGGTACTACGCCGCGAATCCCTGGGCCCGAGCGAGGCAATCGCAGATGGCCCGGAGAGAATGGGCAGACAAGTATCTGCTGGAGTGGCGGGCAAAGATGACCCGCGCACAATGGCGCGACCCCGGGTTCAGACGCCGCCACGCCTCCGATGTAAAACAGTGGTGGCGGGCACACCCGGAGCATGCGGCAAGAATCTCGGCCGCCCGGGCGCGCACTTGGTCCGATGAATCAAAGAGATCCAGGATTGAGAAAAGCCTGACACGATGGCGAGAGACGACGCCGTCCAAGGAGAAGAGTCGGCTGATCCGGGAGGGTCACCGGATCAAGGCCTTGGAGGTCCTCAACGGCGTCCTGGACGCCGAGGATTTGAAGCAGTCCTATGAGGACGTTCGCCGACGCAATGCGCCCACGGCTCTGAACTTCGATCGCCTCCTCGCAGAGCACTTCGGGGGAGACCTTACACGGATGCGTGAGGCGGCGGCGAACGTGAACTGTAAAGTCGCCGCAGTGATCCCGCTTGGCGAACGGATGGATGTGTACGATGTCGGAGTCCAAGGCACGCACAACTTTGCCCTCGCGGCAGGTGTGTTCGTCCACAATAGCGCGAAGCAGGGCCGACGTCGCGAATTTCAAGCCATCCTGCCGCTCCGGGGGAAAATTCTAAACGTGGAGAAGGCCCGCCTAGACCAGATGCTGAAGAACGAGGAGATTCGCGCGCTCATCACCGCAATCGGAGCAGGTGTCGGAGAAGACTTCGACATAAACAAGGTCCGCTACCACAAGATATGCAGCATGAGCGATGCCGACGTAGACGGCGCGCACATCACGACCTTACTCCTCACCCTATTCTTCCGCTACATGCGGCCCATGATCGACGCCGGCTATGTGTACATCACCCAGCCCCCGCTCTACAAGATTAAGAAGGGGAAGGAAATTCACTACGCGTACACGGAGCGGCAACGCGAGGATCTCGCGAAGCAGCTCGGCGACAAGGGCGTCGCGTACCAGCGGTTCAAGGGCCTCGGGGAGATGAACGCGGAGGAACTCTGGGAGACCACGATGGACCCCGAGCGGCGCATCCTGAAACAGGTCTCCATCGAGGACGCGGCCGCGGCGGACGCGCTGTTCTCGATCCTCATGGGGGAGGCCGTGGAGCCTCGGCGGCAGTACATCCAGGACCACGCCAAGGAAGTCGTGAACCTGGACATTTGAGGTGACGCGTGCCGGAAGAGGGAGCCCGGGAACCGCAGCGGCGGATCGTTCCGCAGTCCATCGAGGACGAGCTCCAGCGGTCCTACATCGACTACGCGATGTCCGTCATCGTCGGCCGCGCCCTCCCCGACGCGCGCGATGGACTGAAGCCCGTCCAGCGGCGCATCCTGCATTCGATGAATGAGGAGGGGATGGGCTCCGGCTCGCAGTACAAG
The DNA here is from genome assembly GCA_013329855.1 of Thermoplasmata archaeon. GTDB lineage: Archaea > Thermoplasmatota > Thermoplasmata > RBG-16-68-12 > RBG-16-68-12 > RBG-16-68-12 > RBG-16-68-12 sp8695u. The sequence continues at coordinate 3,441 of DUJI01000214.1, forward strand.
AAGGCAGCGCGTGTCGTAGGGTCCGTCTTGGGCCGCTACCACCCGCACGGCGACCTGGCCGTCTACGACGCGCTCGCTCGGATGGTCCAAGACTTCTCTCTCCGATACCCCCTCATCGACGGCCAGGGGAACTGGGGGAGCACAGAGGACGAGCCCGCGGCCATGCGGTACACGGAATGCCGCCTCGCGAAAACCGCCGAGGCCATGCTCGAGGACATCGACAAGGACACCGTCGACTGGATGGACAACTTCGACGGAACCCTCCGGGAGCCCCTGGTCCTCCCGTCCAAGTTCCCGAACCTTCTCGTGAACGGATCGAGCGGCATCGCGGTCGGCATGGCCACGAACATGCCCCCGCACAACCTGAACGAGGTCGTGGATGCACTCACCGTCCTCATCGACAACTCCGCCGCGGAGCTCCGAGACCTGTTCAATCCGGAGACGGGGCCAATACGCGGCCCCGATTTCCCGACGGGCGGCATCTTGTACGGCATCGACGGCGTCGCAGAGGCGTATCGCTCCGGGCGGGGACTGATCTCGATCCGCGCCAAAGCGGGCTTCGAGGAGGCGGGCCATGACAAGGTCCGCATCGTGATCACTGAGATTCCCTACATGGTCAACAAGGCCTCCCTGGTCGAGTCGATCGCCCTCTTGGTGAAGTCGAAGAAGATCGAGGGAGTCACGGACCTACGGGACGAGAGTGACCGTGATGGCATGCGAATCGTCCTTGAGCTGAAGCGCGATGCGGTGGAGGACGTCGTGCTAAACCAGCTCTACCACCACACCCAGATGGAGACCACGTTTGGGGTGATCAACCTCGCCCTCGTGGATGGCAAGCCGAGGTACCTGCCCCTCAAAGAAGAACTCCAGGTCTACCTCGATCATCGCGTCCTCATGGTGCGGCGGCGCACCGAGTTCGACCTCCGAAAGGCACGGGAACGCCTCCACATCGTCGAAGGGCTGATCACGGCGGTCGACCACATCGACGAGGTCATCCGGCTCATCCGCCACTCCCAGACCGTGGACGAGGCGCGCGCGGGCCTCATGAGCCGCTACCTCCTCAGTGAAGCCCAGGCCAACGCAATCCTCGCCATGACCCTGCGGCAGCTGACCGGGCTCGAGATCGAGAAGCTGCGGCAGGAGCAGCGCGACCTGACCTCGAGGATCGAGGGGCTCGAGGCCATCTTGGCGTCGCGCGAGCGCATCCTCGGAATCATCAAGGAGGAACTCGCGGAGCTGGAGCAGAAGTTCGGGGACGCCCGCCGCACCGCAATCGAACTCCAAGGTGCAGACATTGAGGTCGAGGACCTGATCCCCGAGGAGGACGTCGTCGTCACAATCACGAACACAGGCTACGTCAAGCGCATCCCCGTGACCGCGTACCGCACGCAGCGGCGCGGCGGGAAGGGCGTCACGGGCATGGAGACGAAGGAGGAGGACTTCGTCGTCAACCTGTTCACGGCGTCCACCCACGACTACATCCTCTTCTTCACGAGCCGGGGCCAGTGCTACTGGCTCAAGACGTACCGGATCCCCGTCGGATCGCGGTACGCGAAGGGCAAGCCCATCGTGAACATCCTCCCGCGCCTCGAGCCCAACGAGAAGGTCCTCGACATGATCGCCGTGCGGGAGTTCGACCCCTTGCGGACCATCGTGTTCGCCACGAGGCTGGGTCGGGTCAAGCAGACCCGCTTGGACGCGTTCCAGCGGCCCAACATCCGCGGAATCCGGGCGATCGCGCTGAACGAGGGCGACGAGCTCGTCGAGGCGCGGATCGCGGACGGCGACGAGGAGGTCATCCTCGCCAGCGCGGGCGGCTACGCGAACCGCTTCGTCCTGAGCGAGATCCGGTCCATGGGCCGCACGGCAGCGGGCGTCATCGGGATGCGGCTCCGCAAGGGCGACCGCGTGGTCTCCATGGCCCTCGTGAAGAGCGAGGAGACGGAGCTCCTGACGGTCCTTGAGGCGGGCCTCGGGAAGCGGACGAAGGTCAAGGAGTACCGCAAGACGCGGCGCGGCAGCCAGGGCGTGAAGACCACAAACACCAAGGCGGCCAGGAGCTCGGTTGTCGGCGTCTTCGAGGTCGGGCCGGGGGACGAAATCCTCGTGACCACGGTGGGCGGCGTGGTCATCCGCTGTCCCGTGGACGACATCCGGGAGACCGGGCGGGCCGCGATGGGCGTGCGCATCCAGCGCCTCGCCGAGGGGGACAAGATCTCTGCCGTCGTTCGCCTGGCGAGCTCCCAGGTGGAGGACGCGGCCGGTGAGGGAGCGCCCCCGACGCCGCGGGAGCCTCCCGAGAACCCCGAACCGCAGGCCTGACCTACCCGGGCCACTGCACGTCGATCCCGAGGCCGGGCTTCGAGGGCGCCACGAGGTGCCCCCGCTTGAACTCCAGGCCCGACGACGGGTCGGACGCCAGGTTGAAATGGGAGTCCAGGTCGAGCCACCGCACGTTCGGGGAGGCGAGGGCGAAGTGGAGGCCCGCGGCGATGGACAGGGTGGGCTCGCTCATGCATCCGACCATCGTGCGGTAGCCCGCGGAGGCGCAAATCGTGTCCACCTCCATGGCCCGCGAGATCCCCCCGTGCTTCATCAGCTTCAGGTTCACCGCCTTGGCCGCGTTCGCCCACCGGACCTTCTTCGCATCCTCCGGGGTGAGGACCATCTCGTCCGCCATGACGGGGATGGGCGAGGATTCCGCAAGGACCCGCATCCCCTCGACGTCCACCGCAGGAACGGGCTGCTCGAGGATTGCGACATTCAGCTCGCGGGCCGCGCGGGCGAAGGAGAGGGCCTGGCCCCAGGTGTACCCCTCGTTGCCGTCCACCCGGAACTCGATCTCCGGACCCACCGCGGCCCGAATGTCCCGGAGGCGCTCCAGGTCCGCGCGGGGATCCTTCCCGACCTTGATCTTCAGGGCGCGGAACCCCTGCTTCGTCCAGCGCACGGCGCGGTCCACCGCGTCCCGGGTGGACATGATCCCGATGGTCATGTCCGTGATCATCCGGTCCCGGCTGCCGCCGAGGTAGCGGTAGAGAGGGAGGCCCGCCACCTGGGCCGCCAGGTCGTGGACCGCGATGTCCACGGCGGCCTTCGCGGACGGGTTCCCGGGGAGGAGCTTGTCCATCCGGTCGGCCACCTCATGCGGCTGGTGGAACTCGAAGTCCTTCAGGCCCTTGACCAGGGTCTTCAGGGACTCCTTCATGGTCATCGAGGTCTCGTGGGTCACCTCGCTCGGCGCCCCGCAACCCTGTCCCGTGAGTCCGCCTGAGTGGATGAAGACCCAGAAGGTCTCCGCAACCTCGGACGAGCCGCGAGCGATGGTGAACCTCTCCTTCCGCGGAATCGTGAGGGAGGCGTGCTCGATGAGTTCGATCTGCATGCGGTCAGGAGAGACGCGAGCCCCGATATCAAGATAGCCACAGGCCGCCGGGCCGATTCGGCGGCGCACTTCGTCACGGTCTGTCGGACTTTCGGATAACCGAAATTATCATTGGATTGCGAATAACTTCCGCATAGATTCAAATAGACACCTTGAGTCGCGCGCATCGGCAGGCCATGGGGTCCGAGAGGAAGCGCGTATCCCAAGGAGGGGACGCGACGGCGCGCGCGCCCGAGCTCGTCCTCGTCGGGGTGAACCACCGGACGTGCCCCCTGGACCGGCGCGAGGTCCTCCTCCGGAGAGCCACCTATCCTCGCCTCCGAGCTGCGGGGGGCCCGTCACCGCCTTGGACGGACCTCGTCCTCCTGGCGACCTGCAACCGGATCGAGGTCTATGGGGCGACCGCGAGGCCGTCGGAGGCCGCGCAGACCATCCGAAAGGCCCTGGAGATTCCGGACGCCTCGTCCGCCGTGTACGTCCTCACGGGGGCCGACGCCGCGGCCCATCTTCTCCGGGTGGCCGCGGGACTCGATTCTCTGGCCCAAGGGGAGGCCCAGGTCGCGGCCCAAGTCCGCAGGGCGCCCGTCCTCCGGCCCAAGACCTGGCGGCGTTCGGCTCTGCTCGCCGATCTTCTCGAGGCTGCAGCCCGGGAGGCGCCGCGGATCCGGACGCTGGCGGGACTCAACGGGAAGGACATTTCGGCCAGCCATGCGGCCCTGCGTTTCATGGACGCCTCGGTTCCGGTGACCCGTCCCACGATCGCACTCCTGGGGACCGGCAAGATGGCCCGCATCGCGGCCGGATCCCTCCGGGGCCGGGCGCGGATCCTCGTCGCGAACCGGGACGCACACCGTGCGCGCGAGGTCGCCCAAGGGCTCGGCGGCCAAGCGTACGGCCTTGACGAACTCGACGCGGTCCTCGGAGACGCCGACGTGGTCCTGGCCGCCACCGCGACGCGCAAGCCCATCGTCTCGCGCAGCCGCCTCCAGCGCGTCCTCCGTCGGCGAACCGAACGGCCGATCTGGTTCATCGACCTGGGGTTCCCCCGGAACATCGACGCGGCGTGCCGCGACCTGCCCGGCGTCACCCTCGTGGACATCGACGCGTTGGCGCCCTGGGGCGCCCAACCCCTGCCTCCTGGGGCCCTCGCCAAGGCAGAGTCCAGGATCCACACCGAGGCCGAGCGGTTGGTCCGCATGCTTCATCCCGCGTCCGCCGCGGACATCGTCGCCCTGCGGAAGACCGCGGAGGAGATCCGCCGGCGCGAGGTGGACGAGGCCCTCGCCCGCCTCCCGGCGCTGAGCGAATCCGACCGGGCCGTGGTGGACAAGCTCGCGACCCGCCTCGTGAACCGCTTCCTCCACGGGCCCACGGAGCGCCTGCGCTCGTTCCCGGAGAGCACGCGGGTCGAGATCGTCCAGGAACTCCTGCGCGGCATGGGAGGGACGCCACGGTGACGGAGCGGCTGCGCGTGGGAACGCGAGGCAGCCCGCTGGCCCTGGCGCAGACCCAGGAGGCCCTGGCCCATCTGCAGAAGGTGCACCCGGACCTCGAATTCGAGACCGTGGAGATCCGCACCCAGGGCGACGAGGGATCCCGGGAGGACCTGGGCACCCCACTGGACGGGAAACGGGCCTTCACCAAACGAATCGAGGAAGCCCTCCTGGACGGCCGCATCGACCTTGCTGTGCACAGCCTCAAGGACGTCCCCACGGAACCGGTCTCCGGCCTCGAAATCGCCGCCGTGCCACCCCGCGCGGACCCGCGGGATGTCCTCGTCGCCAACGAGAACCTCTCCCTGTCCTACCTTCCACCGGGGACCCGGGTGGGCACGAGCAGCCTCCGCCGGAGGGCCCAGCTCCTCGCGGAGTGGCCTCGCCTTCAAATCGTGGACCTCCACGGAAACGTCGAGACGCGGCTCCGCCGACTCGACGCGAAGGACTTCGACGCGGTGGTCGTGGCGTCCGCGGGATTGGAGAGACTCGGCCTCCGGGACCGGAGGCCCCAGCCCGTGGACCCCGACCTGCTGACCCCGGCCCCGGGCCAGGGCGCGCTCGCCATCGCGACGCGGACCTCGGAGGCCCGCCTTCACGCTCTTCTCCGCCCGATCGATGACCCGGCCGCGCGCGCCGCGACGGACGCAGAGCGCGCCCTGAGCGCCCGCCTGGGAGGCGGCTGCAACGTCCCCTTCGGCGCCCTCGCCACCCTGGAGGAAGGGTCTCTCCTCCTGCGGGCGGTGGTGGCCTCCCACGATGGCCGATGCGTCGTCCGGGCCATGCGTCAGGCGCCCGCTCAAGAAGCGGGAGCCATCGTGGACGCGGTCGCCTCGCGCCTCCTCGAGGGCGGCGCGGACGAGATCCTCCGGGAGGCGTCCTGATGGACGACGCGCCTCTGGCCGGCCGGACCATCCTCGTCGCGGGATCCGAGGACCGCGTGCCCATCCTCACGGAGGCGCTCACCCGCCAAGGCGCGGCAGTCATCCCCTTCCCCACGGTCCGGATTGTCCCGCCCGAAGACCTCGGGCCGCTCGACGAGGCGCTCAGGAACTGGGCCTCGTTCGACTGGGTCGTGTTCACGAGCGCGCACGGCGTGAGCGCGGTCGCCGAGCGGGCACGAGACTTGCACGTCGACCTCCGGAAGACCCGCGGACGGATCGCGGCGGTCGGGCCCGTGACCCGGGCCGCGCTCCAGCGGAACGGCCTGCCCGCGGACGTCGTGCCTGCGGAGTACGTGACGGACGCCATCGCGGACGTCATGGGCGACGTCTCCGGGAAACGGATTCTGCTCCCCCGGTCGCGCCTCTCCCGGCAGTCCCTGCCCGACACCCTGAAGACGCGGGGTGCCGAGGTATCCCAGGTCAACGCGTACGACGCGGTCCCTGCGGACTCCCAGCCGGAGCATCCGCTGCCGCGCACGATCGACTACATCGTGTTCACGAGTCCGTCCTCCGCGGAGAACCTGACCACCCTGGTCTCCGAGAAGGAGCTCGTCCGTCTCCTGGAGCGCACGCCCGCGGCGGCCATCGGCCCGGTCACCGCCGAGGCGGCCCGCACCCTGGGCTTCCGGATAGCGCTCGTCGCGCCCGAGCACACGATCGACGGGCTCGTGAAGAGCCTCGCGGAGTTGCGACCCCATGAGTGAGTTCAAGATCCCCGCACCCAAGCAGCGCCTCCGCCGTCTGCGGCAGAGCGAGGCCATCCGCTCCCTGGTCCGGGAGACGTCGGCCGAGGTGAGCCACCTCGTCCAGCCCCTCTTCGTGCGCGAGGACGGGACGGCCCCGGCCGACATCCCTTCCATGCCCGGCATCCGCCGCCTCACGGTCGACGAAGCGGGCCAGGAGGCAAAGGAACTGTCCGGACTCGGCGTCCCGGCGGTGATCCTCTTCGGCCTCCCGTCGGAGAAGGACCCGCTCGCCCGCGGCGCCTACGACGAGGGCGGCGTGGTCCAGGAGGCCATCCGGTCCGTCCGGCATGCGGCGCCCGACCTGACCATCCTCGCGGACGTCTGCCTGTGCGAGTACACGGACCACGGACACTGCGGCGTCGTGCGCGACGGAAAGATCGACAACGACGCGTCCCTCGAATTGCTCGCTCGCACGGCAGTCAGCCAAGCCGCGGCGGGAGCCGACATGGTGGCGCCGAGCGCGATGATGGACGGGCAGGTCGCCGCCATCCGGGCCGCCCTGGACCAGGCGGGCTTCGAAGACACGATCATCCTCGCCTACGCGGCGAAGCACGCGTCCGCGTTCTACGGCCCCTTCCGGGAAGCGGCGGACTCGTCCCCCGTGTTCGGCGACCGGCGGAGCTACCAGAAGGACCCGGCCAACCTCCGCGAATCCCTGCGGGAGATCGCCCTGGACCTCGAGGAGGGCGCGGACATCGTCATGGTCAAGCCCGCACTGGCGTACCTCGACGTCCTGCGTGCGGCCCGCGAGCGCTTCGACGCGCCCCTGGCCGCGTACGCGGTGAGCGGCGAGTACTCCTTGATCAAGGCGGCCGCGGAGCGCGGGTGGGTGGACGAGCGCGCCATCGTCGAGGAGACGCTCACGGCGATCCGCCGCGCCGGGGCCGACCTCATCCTGACCTACCACGCGAAGGACGTCGCCCGGTGGCGGGGAGGGAATGCCCATGGCTGACGAGGATGCGTCCCCCCGCGGGGCCCGCGGGGATCCCAAGGAGCCGCGGGAATTCGTCAAGTACACGTTCTACAAGGTCCGCCCGGAGTGGCGGCTCCTTCCCGCGGACGCGAAGAAGAAGCAGAAGGCGGAGTTCGCCGCGCTCCTCCACGACCTGGAGGACGAGATCGTCCTGCGGACGTACTCCCTGGTCGGCATCCGCGCGGAGACGGACTTCATGCTCTGGACCGTGGACCCCCATCTGGAGACGCTCCGCGACCTGGCCCGCCGCGTCTCCTCCACGGAGCTCGGGCACTACCTGGACACGGCCCACGCGTACCTGGCGGCCACCCGGCCCTCGGAGTACTTCGGGGGTTCCGCTTCGGGCTCCGGGGAGCGGGCCGCGACGAAGGCCCTCCCGCGCGGATCGCGGTACCTCTTCGTCTACCCGTTCTGGAAGAAGCGGGAGTGGTACTCCCTGCCCTTCGAGAAGCGGCAGGAGATGATGCGGGACCACTTCCGCATCGGCCACAAATACCCCAACGTGAAGATCCACACGGCGTACTCCTTCGGCCTAGACGACCAGGAGTTCATGCTCTCCTTCGAGGCGGAGGAGCCCCTGGACTTCCTGGACCTCGTCATGGACCTCCGGCCCAGCGAGGCGAGCAAGTACACGGAGTGGGAGACTCCCATCTTCACCTGCCTCCTCTCCACGCCGGAGCAGATGCTGGACGCCCTGGGGATCTGAGATGGGGACGGAGAGCGGCGGGCCGCCCGCGAAGAAGTCCGAGAAGCTCTTCGCCCGGGCCCAGGAGAGCCTCGTCGGCGGCGTGAACAGTCCCGTGCGCGCGTTCCGCCAGGTCGGGCGCACGCCGCGATTCCTCGTGCGCGGCAAGGGGTCCCAGGTGTGGGACGCGGACGGCCGCCGCTACGTGGACTTCTGCATGTCCTGGGGGGCGCTCCTCCTGGGCCACGCGGACCCGGCCGTCGTCCAGGCCGTGCGATCCGCGGCGGGCAAGGGGACGAGCTTCGGCGCCGCGACGGAGGCCGAGGTCCGGCTTGCGGAGGAGGTCAAGAAGCGGTTCCCCTCCGTGGACCTCCTGCGGTTCGTGAACTCGGGCACGGAGGCGACCATGTCCGCCGTCCGCCTGGCCCGCGGGTACACGGACCGCCAGAAGATCCTCACGTTCGAGGGCGAGTACCACGGCCACGCGGACTCCCTCCTGGCCAAGGCCGGGAGTGGCGTGGCGGCGGCGGGCCTGCCGGGATCCGCGGGCGTCCCCCCGGGCGCGGTGGAGGACACCCTCGTGGCCACGTACAACGACCTCGCGTCCGTGGAAGCCCAGTTCCGGGCCCACGACGGACAGATCGCCGCGGTCCTCGTGGAGCCGGTGGCCGGGAACATGGGGGTCGTGCCGCCGGAGCCCGGATTCCTGGAGGGGCTCCGCAAGGTCACGCAGGACTACGGCAGCCTCCTCATCTTCGACGAGGTGATCACCGGCTTCCGCGTGTCCCCGG
>DUJI01000067.1 GCA_013329855.1 Thermoplasmata archaeon
CGTCGAGGATCTCGCGGTCCGTCTCGTCGATCTCCTCCATGTCGAGCGGAACGCTCTAGGGGGCTTGAAGCTTCCCTCGGAACGACGAGGGACTCGCTCGGCGTTGGCGATTCGCTACGCCGCCCGAAGCGGGGGCGCCTCCAAGCTCTCCCACCCGTGATAATCTTGGCCTACGGGCTTATAACGGCCAAGTCGCACGGAGAGCGACGGATGCGCCTGCGACGGATGAAGCTCAAGATTTGCGTCGTGGGCGAGCGTGCGGTGGGGAAGACCAGCCTCATCGAGCGCTACGCGAAGAATCACTTCAGCTCGGACTACCACGGCACCCTCGGCGCCTACCTGTATCCCGTCGAAGTGGAAGTCAAGGCCGACGACGGAGATCTCGTGCGGGCCAAGGTCGCCCTGTTCGACCTCATGGGGGAACACTCCATCCGCGAGACGTTCCGCGACGCCATGTTCTACGGCACCCACGGTGTGCTCGCCGTGGCCGACCTGGAGCGGCCCGACACCCTGTACGCGGCCTCGGAGTGGGTGCGCGCGGTCTCCCTGGTGACGGGCGGCGTACCGTTCCACATCGCCCTGAACAAGGTGGACCGTGCCTCGACCTCGGTGGTCGGGCCCAAGGAGACCCAGTGGCTCAAGGAGGAGTTCCCCCTGGCCCGGAAGACCCTCACCTCCGCCCTCACCGGGGAGGGCGTGGAAGAGGCCTTCTCGGGGATCATCGGCAAGGCCGTGGACTCCGTCGTTCAGAGGGGCAATCGCCGCACGGTCAAGCGCATCGTGCGGCAGAAGATCCTCGCGTTCGTCGTGCGCCGCGGTGCCGCCGGCGTGTCGAAGCAGGAGTTCCTGACCAGTTTCAAGGAGCTGGAGCACAACGAGCTGATCGAGGAGATCGACAACCTGGTCGCCATTGATGTGATCATCAAGGAGCAGTCCGGTCCGGGGACCTTCCGCGTGAAGGCCACGGAGCGCGGCCGGGAGATCGCCGCGAGCACCCTCTGGGAGGAGCTCGTGGTCGACGAGCCGGCTTGAGATTACCCTTCGACCGCCGTACCATAAGCCTTTAGATTTAGCTCAACCTCAATTCTATCCGAGGTCGAACACCATGATCTCCATCGCAGCCGCAGCCGCGCTCGGAGCGGCCGCGGGAGGCGTTGCCCTCGGTGCCGTGTCCGCAGCCCACGGGGACGCGACCGGCCTGGCGACGGCTCTCGCCCACATCCCCGCTTCGGCTCCCGGCCATGCCGTCGTGAGCGCCGTCCAGAACGCCCTCGCGGGCGGGGCGGCCGGCGCTGCCGGCGGCGGCGGAATCGGCGCGGCCATCGCGGCCGTGGCGAAGTCCGCCGCAGGGAAGGCCGCGGCCGTCATCCACTGACGGCCCCCTTCCCCTTTCCCTCCTCGAAAGCTTATTGAGCGCGGGACCGCTTCCGCGCCTGCCTTGACCAATGTGGACGTGCCCTACGAGGACCTGATCGACCTGCTCGGGAAGCGGATCACCCTCGAGGAGGCCGTGGATCGGATCACCTATTTGGGCTCCGGCCCCGAAGGCGTCCATGACGACGTGATGACGTTCGACATCTTCCCGAACCGACCCGATCTCTACTCCGTCGAGGGCATCGCCCGCGGACTTCGCGGCTTCCTGGGCCTGGAGACGGGGCTTCCGAAGTACCCGGTCTCCGCCTCGGGCATCGACTTCCTCGTGGATCCGAGCGTGGAGCGGGTCCGCCCCTTCGCGGTGGGCGGCGTGGTCCGCGGGGTCGAGCTGGACGACCGCCTGCTCCGGTCCCTCGTGGACCTGCAGGAGAAGCTGCACACGACGACGGGACGCCGCCGCCGGAAGGTCGCGATCGGGATCCACGATCTCGACCGGGTCCGACCCCCGTTCACCTACAAGGCGGTCTCGCCGCACGCGATCCGGTTCGTCCCCCTGGGGCGTTCCGAGGAGATGGATCTCGCCGACATCCTGGCGAACCACGAGAAGGGCGTCGAGTACGCGCCCGTCCTGGCCGGGAAAGACGTCCTCCCCATCATCCTCGACCGCGACGGGACCGTGCTCTCGTTCCCGCCGGTCATCAACGGAGTCCGGACCCAGCTCACCCCGGACACGCGGAACCTCTTCCTCGACGTGACGGGGACGGACCTTGATGCGGTCAGCGGCACCCTGAACATCCTAGCGACGGCGCTCGCCGAGCGCGGAGGGAAGATCCAGACCGTCCAGACGAGGTACGCAGACCGGACCCTGGCCACTCCCGACCTCACGCCGGTGTCCATGTCCGTGAACTTGGCCCACGCGCGGGAACTCCTGGGACTCGACCTGGGCCCTGAGGAGGCCGTGCAACTCCTCCAACGCATGCGCCACGATGCGGTGGCTGAGGGCCAGACCCTCCGCGTGCGGGCCGCTGCGTACCGGATGGACCTGCTGCACGAGGACGACCTGGCCGAGGATCTGGCGATTGCCTGGGGATACGACCGCTATCCGCGCGGGCTCCCGAAGCGGCAGACGATCGGCACCCCGCTCGCGAAGAACGCCTTCTCGGACGTCCTCCGGCAACTCCTCATCGGCTACGGCTACCAGGAGGTCATGTCCCTCACCATGGCCAACGCGGAGGAGCCGCTCCAGACCCCGGAGCGCGCCGTGGTCCTCAACCCCGTGACAAGCGACCTGACGACCCTGCGGTCCTCTCTCCTGCCCGGTCTGTTGAACCTGTTCCGGCTTAACAAGCACCGCGAGCTGCCCCAGCGGATCTTCGAGGTCGCCGACGTGATCCTCGGCGCGAGCAACGTCCGCCATGTCGCGGCCGCCGCCATCCACCACCGGGCCTCGTTCACGGAGGCCAAGTCCCTCGCCCTCAGCCTCCTCCGGGACGTGGGGCAGGCGGGCAGCATTGAACCCGTGGAGGAGCCCAACTTCATCCCCGGTCGCGGGGCCTCCGTGCGCCTGGGCGGACAGGAGATCGGACGCTTCGGCGAGATCCATCCGAAGGTCCTCGAGGCCTACTCCCTCGTCCAGCCCGTGATGGCTTTCGAGCTCGACGTGGACTCCCTGCGAGGCGCGTGATTCGACCGGGGAAGGAAGGTATTTCCGTGCTCGGCCGATGACCCGGTTGCTGAGGTAGCGAAGCCCGGTTCAACGCGCCAGACTTGAGATCTGGTGGGTCGCAAGGCCCTCGGGAGTTCGAATCTCCCCCTCAGCGTCTCTCCCGAGTCACTCCACGTGCTGTCCCTGTGGCCCGGGGCTCGAGGGCGGGTAGATCTGCACGGTCTTGATGTTCACCATCTCGAGCAGACCGTACCGGCTCAGCTCACGCCCGACGCCGGAGTGCTTCACGCCTCCGAAGGGCATCCGGGGATCCGACTTCACCGCGCTGTTGATGAAGACGAGTCCCGCGTTGATCCGCTTGGCCATGTCGTCCGCGAGGCTCAGGTTCCGCGTCCAGACGCTCCCGCCCAGCCCGAACTCCGTGTCGTTGGCCTGGACGATGGCCGCGTCCACGTTGGGCACGCGGAACACGGGGAGGACGGGACCGAAGGTCTCCTCCTTCATGACCTTCATCTTCGTGGTCACGCCGCTGAGCAGGGTGGGCTCGAAGAACCAGCCGGGTCCCTTCACGCGCTTTCCACCATGGTGGAGCTTGGCCCCTTTGGCGAGGGCGTCCTTGACTTGGACCTCGATCTCGTCCCGCTGGCTCTTCGCGTAGAGCGGTCCGATGTCCGTCGACGGATCGAGCGGGTCCCCCACCTTGAGCCTGCGGACGTTCTCCTCCACCTTGGCCAGGAACTCGTCGGCCACGGCGTCCACGACGATGAAGCGCTTGGCCGCGATGCACGACTG